>JAICSB010000233.1 GCA_025937115.1 Pseudonocardiaceae bacterium
CTTGTGATCGTCACTGGGGGTCTCTCGGGCGGTGACCGGTTCGGCGTCGAGGTGCCAGCCTTCGCGGCATTGGGCCATCCCGGAGGGTGGTCGCGCACCGGAGCGTCGCGAGCGGGATGGTGGTGGTGGCGTCGGGTGCCAGGTCGGCGCCGAGGGCGTGTTCGGGGACCGGCATGGCGCCATAGACCAGGACCGAGGCTCCGTTGGGTAACAGCCCGGCGACCGAGAGGTGTACTGAGTTACCTCGGGGGATCCGCTGGGCGTGGGCGGTGGCCTGGGTCAGCGTGTCGGCCCAGGCCAGCAGCCCCTGGGCGATCCCGGCGGGGTCGTGGCTGGCCAGTTGCACGGTCACCGGTGCTGAGGTCGCAGCGGTCGCGAGCACCGAGGCGATCGGGGGCAGCTCGAAGGCGGTGAGGTGAGCGCTGATCGCGGCGAGGAGCTCATCGGTCGTTGGCATGGTCATGCCACACCTCCGCGAGTTGACCCGGTCGGGTCGGTGGGTTTGATCGGGAAGGGCAGCACCGTGGTGTCGCGGGTGGTCGGACCGGTGACGAACGTTTCGAGTTGCTTGATCGTCGCGTCGGGCACCCACCCGGCGCGGACCCGCAGCGGTTCGCGGATGCCTTCACCGAAGACGTATCCGGTTCCGGCGTCGGTTTCGGTGATCCGGTTGGCCCACGCGCCTCGCTCGTAAGCCTGATCCCCCAGCACCATCCCGACATGGGATTTCGCTGACACTCGTAGGCAGATCCGCCGGGGGAACAGTTCCCGGACGGGGACGGTGTCCTTGGTGGGTTCCTGGACATAGCCACGGACGGTGAACCCCAATGCCCGCCCCTGGGTGGTCAGCAGGGCGACCCGTTCGGTGATCGCGTCGCGGGTCTTGCGGTCGATGTATTTCGTTAGCGCGCCGATTTCGTCGAACTCCAGCAACTCCAGGGGGTGTTCGGTGCTGATCGGTGCGACCCGTACCCGGCCGGCGAAGGTGGTTTTGCGGGCGTGCATGGCTTCGACGAGGTCATCGAGGACGGCCAGGGCGTCGGTGCCGGTGACGGCGTAGCGGTGGAAGATCCGCCGCCCGTAGGCCAGCTCCATGCCCTTGGGGTCGATTCCCGAGACCCGCACGAGGCCATCGCGGAGGGCGGGGGCGATCGACACCAGGGGGCACCACATCGCGGAGTTCTTGCCCGCCCCACTCGCTCCGGCCACCAGGGTGTGACCCCCTGCGAGGGGGACGTGCCAGTCCTGGCCGTATTCGGTGCGCCCAGAAAATACCCGCCGCAAATCCACTGACGTACCCGCGACATCGGCCAGCGTTGCGAGGTTCAGGCAGGCCACCGGGTCGGCGAGCAGGTTGCGGCGCTGGAAATCGATCGAGACCACATTCGGGGTTAGTTCACGGACCTGGCAGCGGGCCACTGCCCGGGCCGAGGCCAACGCTCGCGCGGCTGCATCGAAGTCTTCCGGTTTTTGACCGGGCACGAGTCGGATGCGGACCTCGTCCCAGGAGGCACCGGAGCGCACCCCGAGCACCGTGGGCAGATGCGCGCGGGGCTGGTTGCGGCCGCGACGAAGAGGGCGTCCCAGGGGAGTCACCATCATCACCACGGGCGCGGCGTCGGGCTTGACGCTCAGGCCGCAGGCGTGTAGCCACTCGGGCAGCTTGGGTGCGTAGACCGTCCAGCGCAGCCACCACGAGCGCAGGTGCCGGCCAGCCCACGCATCAAACGAAGTCAGATCGACCAGCCGCCACCCGGCCAGCACGCTGGCGACCGCCCCAGCGGTGAAGACCAGGGACGTCGAACCCCACCAGTGCCACCACGCCAGCAGCGCCAGCACGGTCAGGCTGGTCCGCCAGTGAGTGATCGTCTGGCGCAGCGCCCACACCACAGCCTTGATCACCAGCCAGACTGTGAAGAGCACCACCGCGGCCGCCGCGAGGGCTTCGGCGAGCTTGACCAGCCCCTTGCCGAGTTTGGCCAAGACCCACACCACGACGCCGAGCACACCGGCACCGGCGATCACCAGGGAAATCAGGTACGCGTCCATCACCGATCACCCGCGATTCCCACCAAGGTGATCGCCGCGCACGTTTGGTTGTTGCTGTTGTCATTCATCCCGGGTAGGGGGCTTGCGCCGTGCCCGGTGGGTCTGCGTATCCTCACTACTGTTCACTCCTGACTCGGGTGGACAGCGCAGAAGCGGATCAGGTTGGTAGCCGAAGATTCCGCTTCTGCGCGTACGTCGGTCGTGCGATTGATGAGGGCGTGCGGCATTACCGCACCACCCCCGGTGCGTTGATTTTCGTCTGAACTATTTGGGTGGTTGTTATTGCAGGCTGCGGCAGCTACCGCAGATCGGGTGAACTCCTGCCGGCAGGAACGCATAGCTTCCGCACCTGCGGCAGGTCTGCCAGGTCAAACGAACCCGCCACCGGCGTGCCCGCCGCCGCTCAATGTGCGCGGACCACCACCGCTGCCAGCCCATCGCTGTCACCTCCTCCCTAACTCCGATAGGCCGGTTACTTCCCCGCTTCAGGGCGGGCTTCTGTTACTGATTGGGTTTCGGTCGCCGGTGCGAGCACGGTCACGTCGTTGGCGTGGCAGGTCTGCCAGATGGCGTTATCCAGCCGCACGGGGAATAGGCCAAGCAAACCCGGCAAGCACTCACGTTGATACGACATCACGGTCCCGGTAAGCCGTGACCCATCCCTGAGCTGCACCCGCATGCCCACGGCCAAGCCCGGTCTGCTGCGGCTGCCTGCGGCCAGCGCACGAGGCGGCGGACTACTCACCCGGCGCGACGCGTGGGACACCGGCGCCCGTGCCGACAAGACCGGGCTACTCATGCCGCTGCTCTCCCCGGCGTGTCGGTCGGGCCAGTGGCGGACCTGCTCGACGGCAGCTTGCCGGCTGTCGCCACGGTGGCCGAGGGACTACCGGGTGCCCTCATGCCGGTGGCCCGGATGATCCACGTGATCCACTTTGCCTGGCCGGAGGTCTCCGCGCGCGGGGCCACCGTCATCCCTTCCAACACGACTGGCCGAAACGGCAGACCTGCGATCGCTTCTGGCGGGACGGGCTGGTGAGCGCAGGCGAACTCCACCGGGAACGATTTCTCCCGGTCTTTCTCCGCTGCCGGGTCAGCGAACGTTCCCCGGTACAACGGCAGGCCGGTGGCCTCATCGATCCGGGGACGCACCGGCCGGTTGCGGGCGCGGTCTTCTTGCGATTGGTACTCCATCACCGCAGTGATCTCGCCCACCAGGAACAAACCTTGTGGGAACCACTCGTCGAAGTCAGCTGTCAGCCGGGCATTCTTCGGGGCTGCCATCGTTGTCACTTCCTCCTGCTAGTTTTCTGTGATCTCCTGATGTCTCATCTGCTGCTTTGGTCAGCATTTCTGCCACCGCGCGGGCTTCGTCAATGCTGAATTTGAGGCCGCGTAAGCCGGGTATTGCAAGGACAAGCTGGTCCCCTTCCGGGAATACCCAGATGTATCGCTCCGCACCCTCGACCACTATTCCCGCATCGGAGGGCTTAGCCCCGACTGCACGCGAGCGTCGTGCCCGTGTCGTCATCCCGTGGTCCTCTCACCGGTCTGTCCCCCTTCATGTCGCGAGCTATCTCGGACGGCCATACAGTGCCGCCGATCGGCGGAATCGGCAAAGAACACCGCGCATATGCGCTGCCAGCGGGCCCGCGAATATGCGTCGGGCGCATACGTGCAGGTCAGGAATTCGGGTGGGTTAGACTCCGCGCATATGTCGTCATGACGGGAGCGCCGATGAGTGAGCACCACGCACGCCGCAGTTGCACGTCGTGCAATGCCGCCTTGGCAGCTGATGACCGCGCGGAACTGTGTGAGTCGTGCGCGAAAGCCGCGCCTGCTGCGTGCGATGCGGTGCCGGTGCTATCCGCCGACTTCTGGGAGCAGCCGGAAGTCAGGTCGGCCCTGCTCAGCCAGCACTTCGGTCGCTTCCTGCGCACCTACCGGACGATTCAGTCCCCCCAGGTCAAGCAGATCCAGTTGGCCCACTGGCTTGGCATCACTCAGGGCCAGCTCAGCCGGATCGAGCGTTCGTCCACACCCGTCGGCGACCTGCACAAGCTGGCTACCTGGGCGCGCGTACTGCACGTCCCGCCAGATCAGCTGTGGTTCACCCCAACACCTGCTTCGTCTGACACAGATGATGCGGCGTTCGACCGAGCTACCGTGGAGACACCACAGCACAACGAAGAGAGTGACGTGCACCGACGAGACCTGTTCAAGGTCGCTGGGGCCGCAGCCGCTGCCGCCGGTACTGGTGTTCTCTCCGATACCCCGTGGCAGCGGCTGATCGACTCGGTGGACAAGGCGCGACCGGTCGACCCAGCAACCGTTCAACTCATACACGATCGAACTGTCGACCTTTTCTACGCCGACGAAACTGTTCCTTCTCGTGAGTTGCTCGACTCGGTGATGCAGCACCGAACCACGATTAAGGCGCTACTTGGCAATTCTCGTGGCGAATCGATTCAAAACGGTCTCGCGGTTGCCATGGGTGAGACCGATGCCTTGGCGGGCTGGCTATTATTCGATTTGGGCCGGGGAAACGACGCGGCCAACGCGTGGCGTTCAGCGTGGAGGATTGCGAAGGAGACAGGTGATGGTCCGTTAGCTGCTTGCGCGCTCGGCTATTGGAGCTACCTGGCGGCATCGCGTAACGACACCGCGCCCGCGGTCCGCCTGTTACAACAGGCAGGGGAATACGTACCCGGCTCGTCCGCGCCCGCCACGCGTTCCTGGCTATCAGCGCGGGAGGCCGAGGAACTAGCGCGATTGGGTGACGAACCCAGAGCACTGCGCGCTGTCGAACGGGCACTGACCGCATTCGATTTTGCACGCCCCCGCTCCGAACGGCCGTGGACTGTGTTCTTCAGTGCCAGCAGACTCGGGAGCATGACAGTGTCGACATACATGACCTTGCGTCACCGGGACACTACCGTCGCTGCCGACTCATTGCTTGCGTCTTTACCGCCCACAAATAACAAAGTCCGAGCCATTGTGCTTTCCGATCTCACGGTCAACGCCGCTCAGGCGAAAGATTATGACCGAGCAACCGCGCTAGCGTCAGATGCTATCAAGCTGACAACTCAGACTGAGACTAGCATGGCCAAGCAGCGACTCTTAGCCTTTGCGGCCGTGCTCCCAGCGATAAGCGATGCAGGCCTCTTGCGTGACCAAATTATATCAACCCTGCGTCGGTAGCTGGCCCACTGAGTCGCCGAGTCTGCGCAGGTAGCGGGCCGGAGACCGACATTGTGGAGACATTGCTCACTACTCCGGAGTCGTTGCCAACTCGCGTGACCCTTCGTGTGTCAACACGCCGGCCGGCTCCCTAGAAGGGATGCCAACGATCTGATGCACTAGCGATGCCTCGGATCGTCCGCATCCGAGTCTTATACTCGGTGGCTACCTCTGCGGACTCGTCAACATTCTGCATGAGCCAGGTGGTCAACATGACTTCATTCGCAGCTCGCAGAACATCAAAACCACTGCTCCATGACGTTACGTCGTAGCCGTACGCCTCCGCAAACTCGCCATACTCGGCAGGCGTCCACCACCCGGCCGTTTGATACTCGGTTGCTGTCAGCGCAAGGTCCCATTCTGGTTGCCCCCACCCGAATCGTTCGAAATCAATAAGGATCGACTGACTATGACACAACATCAGATTCTTGACGTGCGCATCCCCATGGGTGACTGTCGGTGAGAGCGGGTAACGAAGGCGTGACACCTCTGATCGAAGCTCTTCCAGGCGGCGCAGGAGGAAGTCCTTGTCCGCGGACGCCACTGGGGCGGA
>JAICSB010000161.1 GCA_025937115.1 Pseudonocardiaceae bacterium
CCCCGCTGAGTGGCGTGGGTCTCACCGTCCCAGTCGAGCTTGATTTCCTCGGTGGCTAACAGCCGGGCCACGGTGTATGTCGAGTTCCACCCATCACCCACGTCGGCGACATAGTCCAGCCACAAATCGGCTTCCCCGGAGCGATCCGGGACCTCGGCCGGCTCCCGCTCCTGCGACTCCCGATTGTCGGCGTAGGAGCTGAACATGCCTGAAAGCAAAACCCGCACAGCGGTGTCGATGAGTTGGTGGGGATCGAGCCAGCGCACCATGGGCCGGCGCACGAAGCCAAGCTCGGAAGGGTCGGACGGGCGAGGACGGCACGGCTGAGGCGTCTCAGCGGAATCCGCTCGTGTCTTAGCCATGCACGATATTCTTGCAGCGGGGTCGCTAGACGCGCACGAGCAGGGCGCCTGGGTCGATGCGCATCCGCAATCCCCGCACTTCGCCCACCGGATCGCCATCGAGTTGCGCCAGCTGTGGAGCCTCCGCGCTGATGATGACGGTGCGACCCTGCCAGTGCTGCACTATCCGGTGGCCACGGCATCGACGGGTCAGTACCCGCGCGGTCACCGCCAGCCAGCCGAAAATGTCCCTCGGCCCGATGGACACGACATCCAGCAGCCCGTCATCCACCCTGGCTGCGGGCATCAACACCAGCCCGGCGAGAAGCTTGCCGCAGTTGCCAACCACCAGCGTGCGGACTCGACGGGGCGGTTCGATACGGCCATCCACAGCAAAGGCGATCGAGGCCCTCGGGCCCCTCAGCGCACGAAGTCCAGAGACGAAGTACGCCAACGGACCCAATCGGCACTTCAACTCGTGGGGCGCGCCGGCCATGATTGCCGCATCAAAGCCCACTCCGGCCATCACCAGAAACACCTGCTCCTCGGCACGCTCATCGATAAACACCCGACCGACGTCGACCGCGCGGGTTTTCCCGGACAACGCAATCCGAGCGGCTCGGGCCGGGTCGCCCAGCCCAATAGCGAGGTTGCGAGCCAGTAGGTTGCCGGTACCCGCGGGCACCAAGCCCAGTGCGGTGCCCGATCCGGCGAGGACCTGCGCCACGTGGCGGATCGTGCCATCCCCCCCGCAGACGAGCACCACATCGGCGCCGGCGGCCAGCGCGATACTGGCCTGACCGCCACCCGGGTCTTCGACGGTGGTCTCAAGCCACAACGGTGGCGCCCACCCCAGCTCCGCGCACACCCCAATGATCTGGGTCCGCAGCTTGCCCACGTCGTCGATGTTGCTCGGGTTGACCACCACTGCCGGCAACCGGCCCTCCGGCAGCAACCGCGGCACCGAGCCCGGCTTGATCGTATTGCTAGGAGCTTGCGCACGTGCACTCGCAACGCCGTCATGGGCACGCACATCAGATAGTCTACTGGGTGCTAGCCGAGCTCTGACTACCTCAGCTGTGCGCATCGACGCGATCTGGGCGGGGTTCGTGGCGCGAACCGACGTCATGTCGGCGTTCCTGTCCCGGCATGAAAGGCAGCCGGTGTCATCGTGAGGCCGACAACGACGCGGGCTAGGATGCCGCGCGCACGGAGAGTAGTCGACTGCCGTCGAATAATACTCTTAATCGGTACACCACGCCAACGGAGTCGGTCGGGTTGCTCACCCGACACCGCGCGGCATCGTCTACTCGACAACGGAGCGGTCGAGGTCGACTGGGTGCCGCTTAGCGGTGTTGAGCGTGTGGGCCACGGCGATGATTTCCAGGTGGCCTGACTTCTACCGGCTTCCGGCGGCGGGAGCGCAGGTTCGAATCCTGGAGACGACACCTCTGAGCTGCTAAAACAGCGGTAAGGTGCCCCAGTGCCGAGTTCCTCAGCTCGCCACTGGGACAGTGATGCGGGATGGTCAAATGAAGAACAGCCCACGCTGCTCGCCCATGACGTGCTCCGGCAACGGCTCGTTCCGGGTAACGTCGGACTCAGCCTGGGCACTCTCAACTCCCGGCTTCGGATCCATCACTGCGCCTCCCGATAACGCCGCAGGTCCGCCGGATTGGACTCCTAACCATTTGCCCCTTAGTAGGTTCCCGCACCCCGGTGGACCAAGATGACAGTCAAGATCGCCCGGCGGTTGTGGATATAGCCGATCATCCGAACACTGCGGTTTGACCGGCCGGTCGGAGACAACATCGACGGACGGAATGGAGCGGGCATGGAGATCGGATACACCTTGATGACAGAACAATCCGGGCCGACCGACCTGGTGGACTACGCGGTGAGCGCCGAGCAGGCCGGGTTCGCATTCGAAGTCTGCAGTGATCATTACTTCCCGTGGCTGGACGCGCAGGGCCACGCACCGAACGCCTGGACGGTGCTTGGCGCCGTTGCTCAGGCCACCGAGCGCGTTGCGCTCATGACCTACGTGACGTGCCCGATCATGCGGTACCACCCCGCCGTGGTGGCCCAACAAGCGGCCACGTTGGGCCTGCTATCGGGCGACCGGTTCACCCTGGGCCTGGGGTCTGGGGAGAACCTCAATGAGCACGTAGTGGGGCGTGGTTGGCCGTCGGTCACAGTGCGCCACGAGATGCTCGTCGAGGCATTGAAGATCATCAATGCGCTGTTCGATGGCGGTTACGTGACCCAACGCAGCCAGCACTACCAAGTCGACTCGGCGAAACTGTGGGACTTACCGAGGCAACGGGTACCGATCGCGGTGGCGGTATCGGGCGCCGAGTCGTGCGAGTTGTTCGCCCCGCTGGCCGACCACATGATCGCCGTCGAACCGAACGCCGAGTTGGCCACGATGTGGAACGCCGCGCGACCCGGGAAGGGCGCCAGCCGCCGGATCGGTCAGTTGCCGATCTGCTTCGATGCTGACCGTAAGACCGCGATTGCTCGGGCGCACGAGCAGTTCCGCTGGTTCGGCGGGGGCTGGAAGGTCAATGCGGAGCTGCCCTCCACGGCCGGGTTCGCCGCCGCAACCCAGTTCGTCAGGGCCGACGACATTGCCGAGCACATCTCCTGTGGACCCGACGTCGACATGCATGTTGCGGCCGCGCTGCCCTTCGCCGAGGCAGGGTTCACAGATCTCGCGCTGGTGCAGATCGGCGGCGCTCCGCAGCACCAACAGCCCTTCCTCGACTACGCCCGGGACAAGCTGCTGCCCGCGCTACACGCCGAGTTCACCGCAACCCAGCCGTGACCCGACCCAACCGCCGCCGCTGGATCACGTCAGGGCATTCCAGGCAGGGTTTCCACCGTCAGTTCCGGGTCGACGATCCGCAGGCGAGCCGCCTGCGCCGCCAGCACTGGCCAGTCCCGAGCCCGGGCGCAGGTCGCGACCTGCGCGGCGGCGACGTCTGGGGTGACGTCGCGGCCGCCAACCAACTCCCCGGCGCGAGCGGCGTCAGTCTCCTCGAGCGCCTCGACGACAAGCAGGGGTGAGGCCAGCAGGTCCCGCATCTGCTCGACATGACCGGGGTCGTGGCGCCGGATCTGCTGCCACGCCTCTGACAACGCAGCCGCGGGAACGAGTAGCACGATCCCGCGCACCGCAGCCCGATCAGCCCACGTGGTGGCATAGATGTTCTCCCCGCCACCAAGGGCAGCCAACGCGGAGGAGTCCAGTACGAAGCCACCGAGGGTGTCGTCGATGCTCACGAGACTTGACGGTCCGCCGTCCCGAAGTGGCGGTCGATCACCTCATCGGCCCAGGAGATCGCCTCGAGCGGAGGATCCCCGACCCGGGTCCGCCAGCGCTGCAGCCAGGCCTGGCGGTCGAGCCGGTCGTGGACGGCTTGGGCGACGTAGCCCGAGACCGACTCGATCGCGCCGGCGGCATCCAGGGTTTTGAGCCGTTCGACGTCCTCGGCCAGCATACTCACCGTGACTTTCACCGTCTTAGCCATACCACAAGCCTACCCCGCCCATACCAAGGCGCGGCGAATGGCTTCATCAACTGCTGCGCCTCCGCCAGATCAGGTCCGACTGACCGCCAGGCGCCGATGGTGGTGGCGCAGCACGATCGCGACGGTGAGCAGGGCGCCCAGCGTGGCCGCGGTCAGCGCCAGGCGTCTCGCCCGACCAGGAAAATTGCGGTGAGACGCTGGCGAAGCGCTGCCACGAGCGCGGTGTGCTCGGCGAGCTGATCACGTTCACTCGCGGTGGGTTGCCCGCCTAGCCGCGGTCTGGCTCGGGTGTGGGGGGTGATCTCGGCTGGGGTGGCTCCCGGGCCGCGGCTGGCGAGCAGCTGCGCGCGGGCCTGCTCGATGGCGGCCTGTGGGCCTACGGGTGGGGGCTGGCTGGCCGCGGTGATCCTCGGGCATCGATGGTTGCCTTTCCAGCTGCGGCAGGTGGGTCACCCATCGCGGGTGAGCCAGCGGGAGATCGCCGATGGCAGTGTTTGGTGGGCGCTGCGGCGGGCCGCGGTCTGCCGCAGCGCGGCCAGCCTGCCGAGGGCGTCGTCGCCTCGTGGCAGGGCCAAAGCCCGCACCGCCAGGACCGCCCCCGTGACGGCGAACACGCTCGCGGCCACGGCGTCGACCAGGCCCGCGCGGCGCAGCCGACGGTCGATCACGGTCAGAGCGAGCATGGAGGCGACGTGGGCCAGGTCGACCTGGACCCCCAACGCGAGCACGACCGGGCCGGGGTTCCCCGCCGTCACAATCCCCTGGGCGAGTTGGCGGGCGCCCAGGATCCGGACCACCACGCGAGACACCCGGTTAACGCGGTGTCCGGTGTAGAGGCGGAACACCGGGCCGGGGGCCGCCAGCAGCAGAATCCCGTAGCCCGCTCGCAGGGCGGTGAAACGGTTCATCGCCGGTGCCACCGGGTCATCGCGGCGGCCAGGCCGGTGGCCCCGACGGCTGCTGCGGTGGCGGTAGAGACCAGGCGGGCGTGGTGGGAGAACCACAGTTGCGGGGCGTGGGCGTGGGCTTTGTTGTCGAAGTCCCCGTGCGCGCCGTGATCGTGGCCGCCGGCGCCGTCGACGGGCTCCCACAAGTTGTTGGGACGGTCGGGTCCTACCTTATCCCCGGTCTGTTGGGAGGAGTAGCCGGTGCGAGCCAGGTAGCGGTCCAGCAGCGCCGGGGCAAGCTTCTGCCCGAACAGGGTCCCGACCGTGCTCGCTCCCACCCAGTACTGCTTGCGCCGCGGGTGGTCGGCGGCGAAGACGATCCCGCGGGCGGCGACCTCGGGTTGGTAGATCGGGGGGACCGGTTGGGGGTGGTTGGGCAGCCGGGACAGCACCCAGGAGAACTGCGGGGTGTTCACCGCGGGCATCTGCGCCACCGTGACGTGGATGTTGCTGCCGTCGTGCATCAGCTCGGTGCGCAGCGACTCGGTGAACCCGTTGATCGCGTGCTTGGCACCGCAGTAAGCCGACTGCAACGGGATGCTGCGCCCACCCAGCGCCGAGCCGCACTGCACGATCGTGCCACGGTCTCGCGGGCGCATCCGGGACAGCGCGACCATGGTTCCGTAGACGAAACCGAGATAGCTGACCTCGGTGACTCGGCGGAACTCTTCGGGTTTGATCTCGTGGAATGGGGCGAACACCGAGGTGAACGCGATGTTGATCCACACGTCGATCGGTCCGAAGGTGTCTTCGACCTGGGTGGCGGCTGCGTCAAGCTGGTCGTAGTCGGCGACGTCGGTGGGGATCGCCAGTGCTCGCCCGCCGGCGTTGTCGACGTCCTTGGCCGCGCCGTCGAGGCCGGCTTGCCCGCGAGCGATTAAGCCGACGTGCGCCCCGCGGGCGCCGAATACTTGGGCGGTGGCACGGGCGATGCCAGCGCTGGCACCGGTGATCACAACAACCTGTGGTGAGCTCACTCTCATCCTCTATTCCGCCGGCTAGGGCCGGCTCATCTGGGCGCCGCCGACGCACCCGCTGGGGTTGGCGGCATTGGCCATCGACGCCAGCACCGCCAAACCGATGCTCAGCACCACGGGGGCGCGGTGAGCCTGATGGAGGTTTCCAACATCAGGGCGTGGACAAAGGCTTGCGGCAGGTTGCCGCGCAGTTGGCGCTGGGCGACGTCGTACTCCTCGGAGAACAGCCCCGGCGGACCGCAGGCGGCCCGGTTGCGTTCGAACCAGGTCGTCGCCGCCAGGGTGTCGCCCTGTTGGTGGGCGGCCAGCGCCATCAGGAACCCGCAGAGCACAAACGCTCCTTCGGCCTCCCCGAGCGGGCGGGCGTCCTGGCGGAACCGGTAGACGTAACCGTCCTGCCCTAGCTCGTCGTGGACGGCCTGGTAGGTGGCCAGCGAGCGGGCATCGGTGGCGGGCAGCGCGCCGCGGATCGCCGGGAGCAGCAGCGCCGAGTCGATCCGTGGGTCGCCCGGCGCGCGTTGCCAGCGCCCCGAGGGGTGCAGGCAGTCGGTGTCGGTGTCGGCGACGATGGCGTCGGCCAGGGCGCTGTAGCCGGCGGCGTCGCTGGTCGCGGCGCCCGCGCCGGCGATGGCGCGCAGCCCCGCGGCGCAGATCAGCCGGGACTGCGCCCAGCGCTGGTTGTCCAGTTCCCACAGTCCCGCGTCGGGTTGGCGCCAGCGGGCCTCGATGGCACTCACGGCGACGGTCAGGGCCTTGTGGTGGTCGGAGTCGAGGTGGTCGTGGCGGGCGGCAGCGGCGAACAGCAGCAGCGCTTCCCCGAAGGCGTCGAGCTGGAACTGGGCGTTGACGTGGTTACCGACGATGTCGGTACCGCCCGGGTAGCCTGGCAGATCGAGACGGCGCTGGTCGGGCACGGTCGCCCCGGTGATGGTGTAGGCGGGCATCAGGTTCGGGCCGTCGGCGAGTAGGCGCTGTGAGACGAACCGGACAGCGTCATCGAGCAGTGGGTGAGCACCGTCGGCGGCGACGGCTTGGCCGGCGTAGCACTGGTCGCGGATCCAGACGTAGCGGTAGTCGTAGTTGCGGCCTTCGGCGGCGCGTTCGGGCAGGCCCATCGTGGCGGCGGCGACCATGCCACCACCGGAGCTGGTCAGCCCGCGCAGCACCGCGTAGGCGTGGCGGGCGTCGCGCGGCGCGACGGTGTCCTGCAGTGCCGGCAGCGCTTCTCGCCAGGCGGTCTCGGTGCCCTGCCAGGCCCGGTC
>JAICSB010000025.1 GCA_025937115.1 Pseudonocardiaceae bacterium
CTCGCCGCCTCCGGCTCGTCGGCAACGCCGTGGGTGCGTTCCTGCTGGGCAGCGTGGCTCTCGCCGGATGCAACTACCCGGCGATCACCGGAGGGGCCAACCCGATGGCTGGCTCGGCGTCATCAGACCCAACCGCGGCACCGGCACAATCAACGACCGTAGATCCACCAGCTGTTGTCCCACCAGCTGTTGTCCCACCAGCGGTGGCCACGCCCGCGCCGGCAGCTGTGCTACCTCAACCCGAACCAGCGACGATTTGCGGTGACAACGACTACCGCAACGCGGACGGAAACTGCGCCCACCAACCCACTCCGATGGTGACACCCTCCGAAGCGGCCTCGCCGCCGGCGAGCTCGTCCGGTTCTTCAAGGGGATCGGTGGACCTATCGGCGCTCGCGGCCAAGGTCGACCCCGGTTTGGTGGACATCAATACCCGGCTGAGCCACCAGAACGGCAGTGTCGCCGGTACTGGGATCGTGCTCAGCGCGTCCGGCGAGGTGCTCACCAACAACCACGTGATCAGCGGCGGCATCAGCATTGACGTCACCGACGTCGGCAACGGCCAGACCTACCCGGCGACGGTTGTGGGCTATGACCGCAGTCATGACGTCGCTGTGCTCCAACTGCAGAATGCCTGCAGACCGCCTCGATCGGGGACGCCAGCAGTGTTGCGGTCGGAGACGCGATCGCGGCGATCGGCAACGCGGGTGGTCGCGGTGGCACCCCGAGCATCGTCGCAGGCACGGTCTCGGGCCTCGGCCACGCGATCACTGTCAGCGACGACATTGCCGGCAGCGCTGAGCACCTCGTTGGGATGATCCAGGTCACCGCAGACCTCCAGCCCGGTGACCCCGGTGGCCCGCTGGTGAACGCCGCTGGGCAGGTCGTGGGTATCGACACCGCAGCTGCTACCGGGTCCCACTCCTCCGATGCTGAGGGATTCGCAATCCCGATCAACGATGCGATCGCGATCACCAAGCAGATTGAGGACGGTACCGCCTCTCCGAGCGTACACATCGGACCGACCGGCACCCTCGACATCGTCGCCCAGACACGGGGTTGCGGTCGATTCCCCCACGGCGGTGATCACCCTGCTGGTCAGCCATCACCCCGGAGACCTGGTGCAGCTGGTGTTGCTGGATCCGTCGGGTCAGCAGCACCATGCCACGGTGCTGCTGGTGGTCGGCCCGCCAACCTGACGACGAGAACCGGGTTGTAACGGCTACAGCGCGAATGGCGATGACATGGGTAGCCCCCGTGACGCTGTTGGACCCCCGACCTGGCGGCCTCACTGGGGCTTTTCCCTGTCCTACCTCCGTCTGTGCTGCCGATTCGGCCCGGACTTGGCAAGCTGTTACCCAGCATCCAAGGAGGCCAGATGGCCATGTCCGGCGTGGACCAGCGGACCACCGCCAAGGTGATCCTGATATCGGTGGTCGCCGCCGTCGGCGGCTTCCTCTTCGGCTTCGACACCGCGGTGATCAACGGCGCGGTGGACTCCATTCAGGGAGCCTTTCAGCTCAGCCCTGGCCTCACGGGTTTCGCGGTGTCTTGTGCGCTGCTCGGTTCCGCCGTGGGCGCGTGGTACGCCGGCCGGACCGCGGACCACCTGGGCCGGGTGCGGGCCATGGTCATCGCCGCGGTGCTCTTTGCTGTCAGCGCGGTCGGGGCTGGACTGGCCTTCTCGGTGTGGTCGCTGATCGCATGGCGGTTCATCGGCGGCCTGGGCGTCGGGATGGCCTCGGTAATCGCTCCGGCCTACATCGCCGAGGTCGCGCCCGCGCACATCCGCGGCCGGCTCGGCTCGCTGCAGCAACTGGCCATCGTCTCCGGCATCTTCGTCGCGTTGCTGTCCGATGCGTTCCTGGCAAACCTCGCCGGCGGGGCGAGCCAGCAGCTCTGGTTCGGTCTGTCGGCTTGGCGGTGGATGTTCCTCGCCGGGCTGGTCCCCGCCCTGGCCTACGCCGTGCTGGCCCTGCAGATTCCGGAATCGCCCCGATATCTGGTGGCCAAGGGAGAGCTCATCCGCGCTGCTGAGGTGCTGCGCGAGGTGTTGGGCGCCCGAAGCGTCGAAGCCGTGCAGCGCAAGGTGCAGGACATCGTGGTCAGCCTGCGACGCGAGGACCAACACGCACCGAGGTTGTCGGACCTGCGCGGACCTCGTCTCGGGCTGCTCCCCATTGTGTGGGTGGGGATCCTGCTATCGATCTTTCAGCAGTTCGTCGGCATCAATGTGATCTTCTACTATTCGACCAGCCTGTGGCGTTCGGTTGGATTCAGCGAGTCGGACTCGCTCACGATCACCGTCATCACCTCGGTGACCAACGTCCTGGTCACGCTGATCGCCATCACCATCGTCGACAAAGTGGGTCGCAAACCGATGCTGCTCGGCGGATCGTTGGGTATGGCGGTGACCCTGGGAACGATGGCCGTGTGCTTCTCTCAATCGATCGGCATCGGCAAGGACGTCAGCCTGCCTCAGCCATGGGGAACGATCGCGCTGATCGCCGCCAACCTTTACGTCGTGTCATTCGGCACGACCTGGGGGCCCGTTGTCTGGGTGCTGCTCGGCGAGATGTTCCCCAACTGGATTCGGGCGGTCGCGCTTGCCGTGGCCGCCGCCGCTCAGTGGCTGGCCAACTTCGCCATCACCACGACGTTCCCGGTCCTGTCGAATGCCGGCTTGTCCTTCGCCTACGGGCTCTACGCGGTCTTCGCCGCGCTGTCCTTCGGGTTCGTACTTAAGGCGGTTAAGGAGACCAAGGGCCGCGAACTGGAAGACATGACAGGTTAGTGGACATGGCGCAGCGGTGGCCTTAGCCCACCGGGGACCTTGCAGGCCACCGCCGCACGCCCTACCAGCTAGTCCTTGAGTTCAAAGAGGCCGGCCAGCCCACTGCCACCATTAGCACGACTCCCGATGATCGCCGCAAGCCCACTGCGCTGCAAGCGGGGGTCGGTGAGCGATTCGCTGCCTTCACCGGGCTCGATGTAGCCGTAGTAGCAGTCGTTGTCGCAGGTGTCAGGACGTCGTAAATTGCCGTCACCCATTGTGAAGATATCTGCAATCCTCATAACGCTCCTTTTCGCTTCAGCCGATGGACGAGTTGTGCAGGCCACAGAACTCAAGCGACCTAGGGAGGTTGTACAACGTTGTGCCGCCCGTGAGATTATGCGGAGATGATGTGCACGCCTGGGACCGTCTTACGAGACGATGCCCCAATCGTCGACGCAGTTCAGCGTTAGCGAGCTCTTCCCCCGTGTCGCAACGACAGCATGTCAATCCGCCGTATTCGGCAGCCCCCAGGTGACCTGAGCTGGCCTCCTCACTCTCCGTGGTCACGCAGTTACGAAGCTAGGCCATACGGTGACTCAGCGCAACAACAACTTTGGGTACATGAGTTGTCACAGTGAGTAACGAAGAGGCTCAGGTGACGAGGACGGCGCGGAAGTCGTTGACGTTGGTCAGGGTGGGACCGGTTACCACCTGATCACCCAGCGTGGCGAAGAAACTGTGCCCGTCGTTGTCGGCCAGCGCCGCTGCGGCGTCCACCCCAAGCTGCGTGCCGCGGCGCAGGGTGTCAGGTCCGATCAGGGCTCCGGCCACCTCTTCCGTCCCGTCCACGCCGTCGGTGTCGCAGGCGATGGCGTAGACGTGCTCGGCCCCGCGCAGGGCCAGTGCCAGAGACAGCAGCAGTTCGACATTGCGGCCGCCGCGGCCGGTGCCGCGCACGGTCACGGTGGTCTCGCCGCCGGAGAGCAGCACGCACGGCGGCGGCGCCGGCTGGCCATGGCGGCGCACCTGGCGGGCGATGCCGGCCAGCACGATCCCGACCTCCCGAGACTCGCCCTCCAGCGAGTCACTCAGGATCACCGGTGAGACTCCGGCCTGGCGGGCCACCGCCGCGGCGGCTTCCAGCGACTGCTGCGGGGTGGCGATCACGTGATTGGTCACCCGGGCCAGCCGCAGGTCGTCGGGTCCAGGGCACCCTGGCGACGTCGCCAAGTGCTCCCGGACTACCGGCGGCACCGGGACGTTGCAGGCCGCCAGCACCGCCAGTGCCTGCGCCGGAGCGGACGGCTCTGCCACGGTGGGCCCGGAGGCGATCACGGCGGGGTCGTCGCCAGGCACGTCGGAGATCAACAATCCCACGGTCGCAGCCGGGAACGCCGCCGCCGCCAGCCGGCCGCCTTTGATCGCGGACAGGTGCTTGCGCACCAGGTTCATCGCTGCGATCGACGCCCCGGAGCGCAGCAGTGCGGTGTTGATCGCTTGCTTGTCGGCCAGAGTGATGCCCGGCGCGGGCAACGTCAGCAGAGCCGAGCCGCCGCCGGAGATCAGCGCCAGCACCAGGTCGTCCGCACCGAGGTCGGACACCAGCTCTAGGATCCGGCGGGCGGCCCACTCACCGGCGGCGTCGGGCACCGGATGCGCCGCCTGCACGATCTCCACGCGCACGCACGGCACCGCGTGGCCGTAACGGGTCACCACGAGTCCGCTCAGCGGACCGTCCCAGGCCTGCTCGACCGCCTGCGCCATCCGCGCCGAGGCCTTCCCGGCCCCGACCACAACCACCCGCCCGGGCGGCCGCGCCGGCAGGAATCCCGCGACTCGCTGCAGCGGGTCCGCGGCCGCCACCGCCGCATCGAACATCGCCCGCAACAGCCCTGCCGGATCACCCACTTGCGCACTCACGCCACGCCCACCGCAACGACGCGGAATGTCGTGAACTCAACGAGACCGACATCGGAGAGGGCTGCGGACGTCGGTCCCGTCGAGTTCACGGACAGTGGCGCGCGGCAGGCTCACGCCACCCGGCAGGATGGCTCGCGGCCCGCTAGGAAATCCTGCAGGTTGTCCAGGACAAGCATGCCCATGGCGGTGCGGGTTTCCAGAGTCGCGCTGCCCAGATGGGGCAGCAGCACGGCGTTGTCCAGCTTGAGTAAATCCTGCGGGATCTCGGGTTCGCCCTCGTAGACGTCGAGTCCGGCGCCGGCGATCGTCCCGGATCGCAGCGCCTCGATCAGCGCGCTCTGGTCGATGACGTCGCCGCGGGCGCTGTTGACCAGGAATGCGGTGGGTTTCATCCTGGCCAGCGCCGCGGCGTCGATGAGGTGGGTGTTCTCGGCGCCGCCGGGCATGTGCAGTGAGACGAAGTCGGCGACGGCCAGTACTTCGTCGAGGGTGCCGACGCGGCGGGCGCCGGGGATCCCGTGGTCGGGCTCGAAGTCGGCCGGGTCGTAGAAGACCACCGGCATGCCGAAGCCGAAGTGCCCGCGGCGGGCCAGCGCCACTCCGATCCGGCCCATGCCCACGACGCCCAGCGTCTTGCCGGTGACGTCGGCACCCATCATGTGGGTTGGCCGCCACCCGGTCCAGCGCCCGGCGCGGACCTCGCGTTCCCCCTCGCTGGCCCGGCGCGCGGCCATCAGTAGCAGGGTCATCGCGGTGTCCGCAGTGGTGTCGGTGAGCACTCGCGGGGTGTTGGTGACGACGATCCCCACCTTGGCCGCGGCGGCGGTGTCGATGTGGTTGTAGCCGACGCCGAAGTTGCCGAGGAACTTCGTCCGCAGTTCCCCCTCGAACAGCTCAGCGGGCAGCCGGTCGGAGACGGTGGGCAGCACGACGTCGGCGTGCTCCAGCGCGGCGCGTAACCCGTGGGCCCCGAGCGGGACGTCGTCAGCGTTGAGCCGCACGTCACTGAAACGCCGCGTCAGCTCGTCCTCGACCGGGGCCGGCCAGCGTCGGGTGACAACGATGACGGGCTCATCCACGGCGATCCTCCAGCAGGTTGGTCACGAGCGCGCGTGCTCGGAGAGCACGCGCGCCACAGTCTCCCCGATGCACGACGGATCAGCCGCCACCGTAATACCGGCCGCCGCCAAAATCTTCGTCTTCTCCTGGGCGGATTCCCCGATGGAAGACACGATCGCACCAGCGTGCCCCATCTTGCGGCCCTTGGGGGCCGACAGCCCGGCGATGTAGGCGATCACCGGTTTGGTCATGTGATCGCGGACGTAGTCCGCACCCTCGGCTTCCTGCGGGCCACCGATCTCGCCCACCATGACCACCGCGTCGGTGTCCGGGTCGGTTTCGAACAGTTCCAGATGATCGCGGAAGGAGGACCCGTTCACCGGGTCACCGCCGATCCCGACCGAGGTGGACACGCCGATGCCCAGCGCCTTCATCTGCGACGCGGCCTCGTAGCCCAGGGTGCCCGAGCGCCCGATCACTCCGACCCGTCCGGGGAGGTAGATATGGCCGGGCATGATGCCCAGCAGGGATTTTCCGGGTGAGATGGTGCCTGCGCAGTTAGGCCCGGTGAGCCTCATTTTTTGCTGGACGCGGTAACGGCGCATGTAGCGCTTGACCCGCATCATGTCCTGCATAGGGATGCCATCGGTGATGCAGACGCAGAACCGGATCCCCGCGTCGGCTGCCTCCATGAGGGAGTCAGCGGCGAATGGTGGCGGCACGAACACGATCGACGCGCTCGCCCCGGTCTCGGCCACGGCGTCCTTCATCGTGTTGAACACTGGGCGGTCCAGCACGCGGTCGCCACCCTTGCCTGGAGTAACACCGGCGACGACGTTGGTGCCGTAGTCGATCATCTCCTCGGTGTGGAAGCGCCCGATGCGGCCGGTGATGCCCTGCACCACCACGCGGGTGTGCTCATCGATCAGGATAGCCATACCTTCTCCGGACCCCCAACAGACATGAAATGCCAGCGCAAACGGTACTACGTCGGCGACTGCCGCTGCGCCACGTCGGCCAGATTCGTAGGGCCTGGCGCCGCAGCCGCACCCATGGCCGTGACAAGTTATTCAACTGACGATGGTAGACATGCCAACAGTACCGCCCGAGTAAGATCATCGTCGAAGTAGGGGAGCATACTAGTAAAATCGGGACAAGAGTTCACCTCAAGTACGAGTGGGCCACGCGCCGTTCGTAAAAGGTCGACTCCGGCATGGCCGAGCCCGAGGGCGCGGGCCGCATCTTCGGCCAACTTGTTCTCGCTCGGTGTCAGGTTGACAGGACACTGTGTTGCTCCGCCCGCAATGTTGCTTCGCCACTCGTTCCCGGCAGCTGTCCTTAGAGTCGCTGCCAGTAGACGCCTGCCGGTTATTACAGCCCTGATGCTGCGACCATAGAATTCTGCAACTTCTGGTTGTAAGATCAGGGCTCCAGGTCCCTCAGATTCCAGTTCATGAAAGGCCTGTGTCAGCATGGCCGCATTTTCAGCGCGACGAACCCATCGACCTTGCGCACCGTGCGTGCGCTTTATAATCACCGGATATTGAATCTCTCTTGCGACCGAGAGGGCGCGTTCTAGGTCAAGCGAACAGATAGTGCTCGGTACCTGCGCAAGTGCGGTATGCGACAGCTGTACCGCGGTCGCCGCCTTATCGTCCACTGTCAGCACGCTATCTACGGGGTTTTGCATGTACGTTCGCCGCGCAAATATGCGGAAGGCATGTACTGCTGTCGGGAATCCAAAGAGAAGATAAGGAGCCATGCTGGTAATCTCAATAGTCCCCGCAGCGTCGCGGACCGCCGCTTCGCCATTGAAGTTGATGGCGAGGGTAAGCGTCGGAAGATCGATGACTCGGATCGGAACCTTAAGTTCATCGGCTGCTTCGGCAAGCCGATCAGACACGTTCGGAGCATACGGGTTGCGGGCGATGCCGAGCGTCATGTGGCAGTGCCTCCCGGCCGGCGCACCATGGCGAGTCGAAGTATAGCGCCAGCGACGTCGGCGCCTGTCACCGCAGAGATACCAGCGAAGCCAGCCCACGCGTCAACCTCTAGGACCCGAATGGTTCCATCGTGGTCCTCAATTAGGTCGACGCCGCCGTAATCGAGTCTGCAGGCCTCCAATGCTTTCACCGCAGTGGATGCGGCTGGGTGATCTAGCGGGAGCCGGGTAGCGGTTGCGCCAAGAGTGAGGTTAGCTCTCACCTCACCGGGAGCCGCTTGGCGCTGCATTAATGCCACACAAGCACCGTTTACGACAAAAGCGCGCAGGTCGCGACCGCCCCCATTAACTAAAGGCTGGACGAGGTAGTGCTCCCTCGCGAGCTGCAGCGGAGACTGTTGTCTGAGATCGTCGTCCGCCCAGGCAGTCAAGAGCTCACCTGTCGAGCCGAAAGCTCGGATTCCTTCGCCCCGAACACCGTGAGCCGGCTTCACAATTAAGCCACGCTGGTCTTTGAACGACTCTAGGGCGTCTTCGCTTGGCTCCACCATGGCAATCGTGCGAACGATTGGTACCTGACAACGGTGCAACGCAAGGTATGTCGATAACTTGTCTCTTGAACAGTATGCGGCTTCTGGCTCGTTGAGGACGATGGCTTTTTCGAAGGCCCACAACTTTAATGCAGGAACCACTATCCCTTGGAACGCTGCGACCGTGCGATGCATGACGACTTTCGGCTGGACCGGCTTGCCATCATAACACGCAGAGATTCCCCCATTCGTGCAGCGAATCTGAAGCCGATGAGGCTCCCAAGTTGTGAGGCGAATGCTGCAACTCCGCGCAGCTTCACAGAGAAGTTCCCAGTTGGCAAGCTGCACATCGGGATAATGCAGCACCACAAAGTCCTCCATCGAAAAGATGGTACACGCCCCGAGTGGCCGGTACGGGGGAGACGAGCCACTCTTTCCGCGACACGAGTCAGCACAGCTGCGCGATGAAACCGAGAGATCGCCGCACAGGGCCGCGTTAGCGCGTGCTGCTGGTGGGCGTGTCCGTCGTCGGGATGGCGATGTCCTTGCCAACCGACCCTTTTAGAAACCGACGGTGCCCACGACGGCGACGGCCTTGTGGGCCGCCTCAGCCAGGCTGTCCGCGGTGATGATGGGCAGTCCGGAGTCTCGCAAGATCTGATGGCCGAGATCGACGTGCGTGCCGGCCAGCCGCACCACCACTGGGATCTTGACGTCGAGCTCTTTGAACGCGGCCACAATGCCCTGGGCTACCCAGTCGCAGCGGTTGATGCCGGCGAAGATGTTGATCAGCATCGTCTTGACCTTGGTATCGTGCAGCACCGCGCGAAACGCCTTGAGAACCCGCTCTGGTGACGCGCCGCCACCGATGTCCAGGAAGTTCGCCGGCTCACCACCCGCTACTTTGATCATATCCATGGTCGCCATGGCCAGGCCCGCACCGTTGATCATGCAGCCGATGTCGCCGTCGAGGCCGACGTAGGCCAGCCCGCGGTCGGCGGCGTGGCTTTCCCGGGCGTCTTCCTGGCTACGGTCCCGCAGCTCGGAGATGTCGAGGTGGCGAAATAGTGCGTTGTCGTCAAAGGACATTTTGGCGTCGAGCGCGACCATGCTGCCCTTGGTCGTCACGGCCAGTGGGTTGATCTCCAGCATGGTGGCGTCGAGGTCCCGGAAGGCCCGGTAGGCGCGGCGGAATATCCGGCTGGCCTCGGCGAGCAGCGCCGGTTCCAGGCCGAGCGCGAAAGCGATCTCCCGCGCCTGGAACTCGAGAAATCCGGCCGCGGGCTCGATGGTCGTGCGCACCAACGTTTCGGGCTTGGTGGCCGCCAGCTCCTCGATGTCCATGCCACCCTCGGCGGAGGTGATGATGCACACCCGCTCGATGCGGCGGTCCAGCATGATGCAGAAGTACAACTCGCGGGCGATGTCGGTGGCCTCCTCAACGTACACCCGGTAGATCAGCTTGCCGCGCGGCCCGGTCTGCTTGGTGACCAATCGCCGGCCGAACATGTCGTTCGCGACGTCTTGGACGTCACGGTCGGAACGGCACACCTTCACTCCGCCGGCTGCACCGCGGCCGCCGGCGTGGATCTGGGCCTTGACCACCCAGGCGGACCCGCCGATCTCGGTGCACCGGTAGGACGCCTGCTCGGGGTTGTAGGCCAGGCCGCCAACGGGAGTCGGTACGCCGAAGCGGGCCAGGATCTCCTTGGCCTGATATTCGTGAATGTCCACGCCCAACCCTCTCAGGCCCGGCTCGCGGCGGCGGTCCGGATCGCCTCGTCCATCGCGATCACGGTCTGGGCCATCCGCTCAGAGGCGGCGTCGATCATCTTGCCGTCCACCGCCGCGGCACCCTTACCCTGCGCCTCGGCTTGGCGTAGCGCTTCGATGATCCGCTGCGCTCGGTCGACTTCGGCTGCCGGTGGGCTGAACACCTCATTGGCCAGCGCGACCTGGCTGGGATGGATCGCCCACTTACCCTCAGCGCCCAACGCTGCGGCCCGCCGTGCAGCAGCGCGGAAGCCGTCGGGATCGGAGAAGTCGCCGAACGGGCCGTCGATCGGGCGTAACCCATAAGCCCGGCAGGCCACGATCATCCGGGACAGCGCGAAATGCCACTGATCACCGGGATAGTCCGGATTCAGACCACCAATGCTCACCGTGCGGGCGCGGTTGCTCGCGGCGTAGTCGGCCACCCCGAAATGCAGCGCCTCCAACCGGCCAGGACTGCTCGCGATGGCTTCGACGTTGGCCATTCCCAGCGCGGTCTCGATCAGCGCTTCGATGCCGACCTTGTTCGGGTAGCCCTTGGCCTGCTCGATCTGGTTGACGAGTGCTTCCACGCAGTACAGATCCGCCGGCACCCCGACCTTGGGCACCAGGATGGTGTGCACCCGGTCGCCGGCCTGCTCCATCACGTCGATGACGTCGCGGTACATGTAGTGGGTGTCCAGGCCATTGATCCGCACCGACACCGTCTTGCCTTTGGCAGCCCAATCGATGTCGCGCAGCGCCTCGACGACATTGCGGCGGGCCTGCTCCTTGTCGCCGGGGGCGACCGCATCCTCCAGATCGAGGAAGACGAAGTCGGCGGCGCTGTCCGCCGCTTTGTCGATGAAGCTGGTGTTCGATCCCGGCACCGCCAGCTCACTGCGTTGCAACCGGGGCTGACGCATCGGGTGCAGGGTGTGGCTCATTCGGGGCCAGCCTCGGCTTCCAGCGCCGCGGTCGCGCAGCGGTAGTAGTCCTGGGCCGCCGCGACGCCGGCCCCGAGCTCGATCTTGGCCCCGGCGTCGGCCAGCGACATCTCCGCGCAGGCCAGCGCGGCGAGGCAGGCCACCTCGTTGAGATGTCCGAGGTGGCCGATCCGGAACACCTTGCCCGCCACCTTGGACAGACCGCCCCCGAACGACGTTCGGTACCGGTGGTACCCGATCCGGCAGACCTCCGCGGAGTCGACGCCCTCCGGGGTGCGGATCGCCGAGACGGTGTCGGAGTACCACTTCGGGTCCAGCGCACAGAGCGACAAGCCCAGCGCGTCGACCCCGCGACGAATCCCTTCGGCGAGCCTGTGGTGCCGCGCGAACACCTGCGGCAGGCCTTCGTCGAACAGCAGGTCCAGCGCGGCCCGCAGCCCATGCAGCATCGGCGTGGACGGGGTGTAGGGGAAGTAGCCCAGATCGTTGCTGGCGAGCATGTCCTCGAAGCTGAAGTAGCAGCGCGGCATCGTCGAGGACTTGTGCGCCTCCAGCGCCTTGGCGCTGACCCCGAGCAGGGCCATCCCGGCCGGCATCATCAAGCCTTTCTGCGAGCCGCTCACCGCTAGGTCGACGCCCCAGGCCTCCTGCTCGAACGGGATAGACGCCAGCGACGACACCGCATCGACGTACAGCAGCGCGTCCGAGCCGGCCGCGTCCATCACCGCGCGAACCGCGGCGATGTCGGAGGTCACCCCGGTGGCGGTCTCGTTGTGGCACACGAAGACACCCTTGATGGTCTTGTCCTCGCCGAGGTGACGCGCGTAGTCCTCCAGCGGGACGCCCTCGCCCCATTCCCGCTCGATGCAGATGACGTCGAGGCCCAGGCGCTTCGCCATGGTGGCCCAGAGCTGCGAGAACTGGCCGAAGCTCGACATCAGCACCCGGTCGCCCGGGTTGAGGGTGTTGGTGATCGCCGCCTCCCACGCCCCGGTCCCGGAGGAGGGATACATGACCACCCGGCCGGTCTCGTTGGCGAAGACCGTCTTGAGATCTGCGAACAGCGGCAGGGTCAGCTCCGGGAAGTCCGGTGCCCGGTGGTCCTGCATCGGCACGTTCATCGCGCAGCGCACGGCGTCCGGCACATTGGTGGGACCAGGAATGAACAGGTGCATGGGTCCGGCAGGCACCCGCGTCACCGCCCTTCAGGGTGGGGTGTGAGCTGGGGATACAGCGGGTAACGCTTGGCCAGTACCCGGGTGCGTTCGCGCAGCGACGCTCGTTTGGCCTCGTCGAGCTCCCCGGTGAGTGTTTCAGTGATGATCTTGCCGATCTCCCGGAAGTCGGTTTCCTGCAGCCCCCGAGTGGCCAGCGGGGCGGTCCCGATCCGCAGGCCGGACGCGACGGCCGGCGGTCGCGGGTCGAAGGGCACCGCGTTGCGGTTGACGGTGACCCCTATCTCGGCGAGCCGGTCCTCGGCCTGCTTGCCGTCCAGCGGAGATTCCCGCAGGTCGGCGAGCACCAGGTGGACGTCGGTGCCGCCGGTGAGGACGTTGAGCCCGCCGCCGAGCATCTCCTCGGCGAGCACTCGGGCGCCGGCGCGGGTGCGCCGTTGACGCTCCCGGAACTCCTCCGATGCGGCGATCTTCAAGGCCACCGCCTTGGCGGCGATCACATGCATCAGCGGGCCGCCCTGCCACCCCGGGAACGTCCGAGAGTTGATCTTCTTCTTGAACTCCTCCTTGCAGAGGATCATGCCGCTGCGTGGACCGCCGAGGGTCTTGTGGATCGTCGTGCTGACGACGTCGGCGTAGGGCACCGGGCTGGGGTGTTCACCGGCGGCGACCAGCCCGGCGAAGTGCGCCATGTCGACGAACAGGTAGGCGCCCACCTCGTCGGCGATCTCCCGGAAGCGGGCGAAATCGAGCTGGCGGGGGTAAGCCGACCAGCCGGCGAGGATCATCTTCGGCCGGTGCTCCTTGGCCAGCCGGGCGAGCTCGTCCATGTCCACCCGGGAGGTCTCCCGGTCCACGCCGTAGGGCACCACGTTGTAGTTCAGCCCGGAGAAGTTGATCCTCATGCCGTGCGTGAGGTGCCCGCCGTGGTCGAGCTTCATCCCCAGGAACGTGTCGCCGTTGTCCATCAGCGCGCTGAAGACGATCGCGTTGGCCGACGCGCCGCTGTGCGGCTGCACGTTGGCGTGCTCGGCTCCGAACAGCTCCTTGGCCCGGTCGATGGCCAGCTGCTCAGCCACGTCGACGTGCTCGCAACCGCCGTAGTAGCGCCGGCCCGGGTAACCCTCCGCGTACTTGTTGGTGAGCACCGAGCCCTGGCAGTCCAGGACGGCTTGGGGCACGAAGTTCTCCGACGCGATCATCTCCAGGGTGTTCTCCTGGCGGGCGAGCTCGTTGGCGAGCACCGCGGCGATCTCGGGGTCGACCTCGGAGACCGGCTTGGTGAAGAAGTCAGCGGGCAGCGCACTCATCAGCGAATCCTCGGCTCGTAGGGCTGCAGCGTCGGCAGGGATAGCGATCGGCGAACCCCCTCTCGGTCAGCCTATCGACGCAACGCCCGGACAGACAGCTTCGTCTCCTGACCGCTGGCCTGCCTGTCGTCTACCGGAGCAGCCGGACCCGGATGGGCAGGTCGAGATCGGCCCACGCGCGGTCAGCGGTCAAGACCTCAGGGGGTGTGCTGCGAACTGCTAAAGCCAGACAGCAACGATCGCCCAACGACAGCGCACGTCCACCGGCGATCGCGCGCATCGCCCCGGCGAGTTCGGCGTCCTCCTCCAGAACGGGTTCGATCGTGACGCCTGCGGCCGCGAGCAGCTGGCGAACCCGGCTGACGTCTATGTCGGCGTCCACCAGCTTCCCGATGACCTCGGCCAAGTTCGCCGCGCCGAAAGACGCGGCGTGCAGCTCATCTGCCACGAGGTCGGCGCCCGGCTCATCGTGGACCAGGGCCAAGACGGCGGACGCGTCCAGCACGATCATTCGGCGGCTGCGGCAAGGCGACGTTCGGCCAGCAGTTCGTCAACGAGCGAGCGAGCTTTCGGGATGCTCGCCGCCAGGCCGCGCAACTCAGCCGCAGCGTCCTGCTGCCGCTCGAGCACGAGCCGTTGACCGGCCAGATGTAGGTGCAGGCGATCGCCGGGAGCTAGGCCAAGTGCGGCCCGGACGTCGGCCGGAATGACCAAGCGACCCTGCTGACCCAGCACCAGCGTGGCATCCATCTCTCGATAATGCCACGATACGCTCTCGGGTGCCACGAATCGCTGACCGCGTACAGCGTCACGAATGGCATTTCCGGTCGAAGACTGACATGGTCAGTGTCCACATGCGAAGTTGATCAAAGTGGGGGACCAGGTCGGCGGCGTCGCGACGGTGCCCAGCCCTACCATCTTGCGCATGTCGCCGGTGTCTCGTGGTCGCAAGAACAAGAAGAGTAAGACCACCTCCAGTCTGCGGGGTGCTTCGCGCACGTATGGAACGCAGACAGCTCAACCGCAATCGGCGTTCAGGGTGTTGCAGTCGCTGCTGGGTCCGCCGCGGCGACCAGCTTGGTTCGACTCCTCGAGCAAGGCTGTCCTCGATCGGGCCGGCGTGGTCATGGCGGCGCGGGGGCCCCGGGAGCTTGAGTCGGCGACGGCGGAGCTGTTGGGCGCCGAGTTGCACCGCGTCCTGCGGGAGGAACACGAAGGTTTGTGGTTCAGCTGGTGGTTCGAGGAGCTCGCGGAGGCCGCGACGGCTCGGATCCGGGAGGAGGCTGGCCGCCGAAACGGAGCGTGGGAGCCACCGTGGCGATTGCTGCACGGTCTCACCTCGATCGGGTCACCGGCGCTGCAATCCATGGCGCGCACGGCATTGGAGCGCGCGAAGAGGGAGTTGCGGGGTGATCCGGCGGTGCGCCAGCAGCCGGCCTGGCTGCGGCAGCTCGGGCGGATCACGGCCACCGGTGAGGTGTGGGAGATGCGCGACGCATACGGCGCGCGTATCGCGCTGATCGCTGGTTTTTCCTATCCCGATGGGGTGGACCGCTCGGTGTTCCTGTTCGACATCGACGCGTGCGGGTTCGTCGAGATCGTCCATGCGGGTGTCTTCGACGACGTGCAGCAGGCGGCCACCGCGTGGCAAACGATGGTGGGTGATACGGCGGACAGCGCACGGCCCGAGCGGGTCGTGACCGCGGAGCGCCTGCTCTGCCTCGTCCATTGCGATTCCGAAGAAGCGGCTCTCCGGGGAACCGAATCGCGGACGGTGCTCGACAACTGGTTCCGGGCGCGCCGCCGGATCCACGATCTCGCGGATACGCTGCGGAAGCGGGGAATGCCACTGCCGACGGCGCGATCGTTGTACCACGGCCTCGACACAGATCCGATGGCAGAGGCGTTCGCGGGCTGGTATGGGCACCGGCACGGGACAGAACCCGATACCGAGGCTGCCAGGGCGCTGGCCGAGGAGTGGATGGAGGGGACGCTGCCCGACACCTGGCATGCGGTCTCGCCCCATCGAGTTGAGTTCCAGCTCTCGTTGATCAACGATTGGATCCCTGATGATCCGATCACCATCGCGGCGAAGGCGTTGTTGCCCGAATGGGTGCGATGGCACGGTGAGCAGGCCGGTCTGTCCGAGCACCTTGTCGACCGCGGGGTCGCTGTCGCCGCGGGCGGTGTCCGGGCGGCATCGGACTGAGCGGTCCTCCGGGTTCGGGTCGTCATCGCTCGCGAATGTTCGCTGCGGTCTGGACACGGGTCTGACCATTGGTCAGACTGGAAGCATGACCGTCAAGGTTGGCATCTCACTGCCGGACGCGACTCATGCTCGGGCGCTGCAGCATGCACGCAGCGCCGGAACCACACTGTCAGGGCTGGTAGACGCGGCACTAAAGGCAGAATTGACGCGCCGCGAGCTGGCTGACCACGTGATGATGCTCGCCGAGGCCGACGATGTTGAGCGGCTGCGTGCACGTGCGCACTCGCGAAGCCGCGCGCTATCCGCGTGGAAGACCGGACGGTGACGGCGCTAGGCCACACCACGCCGAGCCAGGGCGATGTCCTCATCTCCAACCCGTCCCCGCTGACCGGAGAACGCGAGTTGGCCATGGTGGTGTCGGCGGACATCTATAACGCCGCGGGCGGGCCTACCGTGCTGATCGCCGAGATCGAGACCGGCACCCGCTACCGCGCTACTGCCTATGCCACCGAGACCGACTACGGCGTCGTGCTCGCCGACCGGGTGGTATGGATGCCGGTAGACATGCTTGGCGAGCACTTCGGTCGCTTGACCGACGCACAGCGGGATCAGGTCGTCGACCAGATCGTGGCCGTCCTGCGAGGCCAATAGCGCAGCCGCCCCGCCTCGGAGCGCTCGGATTGGTTTGTGCCGCGGGCCCGATCCGGTCACAGCCGTGGGCCGGTGTCGCCTCGAGTAGGTGGCGCGCGGTGTTGGCTTCGACGCGTTACTTGCCGGCCAGTAGGTGATCGGCCGGGATGCCTTTGGCGAATACCCGTTCCCCGCTGGCCGGCCGTAGCCGCGTTGCCAGCCAGCATCCGCAAGGACTGGCGCTCGCCTTGGGAGGGCGCTGCCTGACGAAAACCGGGCAGTCCCATCTGACTCGCGGCGGAAGGGGCTTGCCTGTACCAGGAGCTACGATCCGACGCATGCCCGATTCGCCTGGCATGAATTCTGAGCTACTGGCTGACCCACGGATGCGTGCTGCACTCGCTGAGCGTGACGTCGCTGGTGTCTACCGTCTGCTGACCAGGCACGGGATCAGCCAGCGGGAGATCGCAGCGGCGACGGGTCAGTCACAGTCTGAGATCTCGGAGATCCTCAAGGGCCGTCAGGTGCAGGCATACGAC
>JAICSB010000594.1 GCA_025937115.1 Pseudonocardiaceae bacterium
GCGACCTCCGCATCGCGCAGGAAACCCCGCTCACGGGCCACCCCGGTGAGCATGTCGCGCAGCTGCTTTCGCCCGCGATGTAGCCGCGACATCACAGTCCCGATCGGGGTACCCATGATCTCGGCGATCTCCTTGTACGCAAAACCTTCAACGTCGGCCAGGTAGACGGCCATCCGGAAGTCCTCCGCCAGCTGGCTCAAAGCATCCTTGACGTCGGAGTCGGGCAGCCGGTCGAGCGCATCCATCTCGGCCGAGCGCAAACCCGCCGAGGTGTGTTGGGCAGCCTGAGCCAGCTGCCAGTCGGTGATCTCCTCAGTCGGTTGCGCCACCGGCTGGCGCTGCCGCTTGCGATATCCGTTGATATAGGTGTTGGTGAGGATGCGGTACAGCCATGCCCTGAGGTTCGTGCCGGCCCGGAAGGACGCGAAGGCACCGTAAGCCTTCAGGTAGGTCTCCTGCACGAGGTCCTCGGCGTCGGCCGGGTTACGGGTCATCCGCAGCGCGGCCGCGTAAAGCTGGTCGAGCAGCGGCATGGCATCACGCTCGAAGCGCGCGGTTCGCTGCTCCGGAGTCTCCTCGGCGCCCTGCTCCTCGGCCCTGTGATCCTCGGCCCTGTGATCCTCGGCACTCTGGTCGGAGCTGTCCGTCGCCGCCGGCTCCTCACCTATAGCCGTAGGGCGGCCTGGCACGGTAGTCCTTTCGGGCAGGCCGGGCTGCGCGGGTTCTGCACTGTCGGCTTGCACCACTCCGACCACCCCCATGCCCAGATATGCATTGGTGGTCGAGGGTACGCGCCAACCGGGCGTCCGGCCCAGCGAACCGGACCTGCGCGTCGTAGGCGGGCGCTGCTGCGCCGACCGGTAGTCGGTCTGTTGGGCTGCCAGTACCACAGGGGAGAGTAACGCCCCAGCTGGCGTCGACATTCCACCTACATGATCGTTGTTTGTGTGTCACCCGCGACACGTCATGTCGCCTGTGACACACAGATCGTGATCACCGCTGTAGCCACTGCCCCACGGCGCGTTGCACCGCTGCGGGGTCTGCCTTGAGCGAGTGGTCTCCGGGCAGCAGCACGACCTCGCGGCCGGCGGCGGGTTCCGGACGACCGAAGGGATCCCGCTCACCCTGCACGACTAGCACCGGCACGTCCACCCCATCCAGCTCATCCATCCGGCTGCGCTCCGGGCGCCCCGGTGGGTGCACGGGAAACGCCAGGCACAACACCGCCACCGCACCTCCCGCTGCCGCGGTGCGGCACGCCACCCTGGCTCCCGAGGAACGGCCCCCGAAGATCAGCGGCAGGCCGGCGAACTCTGCGTCCGATAGGTAATTCACCACAGCCAGCCACGCCTCGTCGAGCTGTTTGGCCGGTGCCGGCGCGCGCCGCCCAGCGACCCGGTAGGGCTGCGTGACCAGCGCGACGTGCATTCCCGCAGCGGTCGCCGCCGTGGTGGCGGCCACCAGATCGGGCGCGTCGGTGGAGCCGCCCGCACCGTGCCCGAGCAGCAACGCCGCGCCAGACCCGGACGGCGGCTGGTGCGGACCGTGCAGCTCGACGAGCGCCGGACCGGACGGCGTCGGGACAGTCAGCCCGGTCACCGCACTTGATCGAGATCCAGCAGCGCCGGCTGCTCCGGCTCGACCCGGTGGACCAGCTCAGGACCGTCCTGCCGGACGTGGTTCACCGCCGTGGAGACCGGCCGCAACTCCAGGCCATGGATCAAATTTTCGGGCGGCGGCGCGAGCAGCCCACCGGGATCGTCGGAATCCGGATCGAGCCAGGCCTGCCATGCCGCAGCCGGCAGGATCAGCGGCATCCGGTCGTGGATCTCGGCGAGCGGGCCCACCGCCTCGGTGGTCAGCACCGCGCAGGTCACCAGCAGGGCCGCAGGGTCGTCCGGCCGCCGCCACGTCGACCACAGTCCGGCCAGGGCGAGCCCAGCGCCGTCCGCCCGGGTGATGAAAAACGGCTGCTTATGGCCCCCTCCCCGCTGCCACTCATACCAACCGTCGGCGGGTAGCAGGCAGCGCCGCCTGGCCACCGCATCGCGGAACGCGGGCTTGTCGGCCGCGGTCTCGGCCCGAGCATTGATCAACCGGGAGCCGACCGCCGGGTCCTTGGCCCAATGCGGCACCAGTCCCCAGCGCATCACCCGGATACTGCGCACCGACCGATCCGGATCGGGGGCGCCCTGTGGATCGCGCGGATGCCGGGTCACCACCGACAACACCGGAGTGGTCGGCGCGACGTTGTAGTGCGCCCCTGGCACCGCGCCATCGGTTGCGTCCACCGCGTCGAAGTCGACCGCGAGCGTCGCGGGATCCCTGGTCGAGGCGTATCTACCGCACATAGCGTTATCGTGGCACGACCAGTACACCAGCCGGGTACGCAATGATGGCACCATGACGACTGTCACTGCGCCGCCGTGGCCCGCGCCGTTGGCGCACGGACCGGTGCGAGCCACCGTCACCGTGCCGGGATCGAAGTCGATCACGAACCGGGCGCTGCTGCTGGCCGCGCTGGCCGGCACCGGCGGCACCATCCGGGGAGCGCTGCGCAGCCGGGACACCGA
>JAICSB010000376.1 GCA_025937115.1 Pseudonocardiaceae bacterium
CGGGCCGGGATGCGGATCCACGGGAGCACCGCCGCCCGCCCGGCGGAGATGTTCGCCGAGGTCGAAAGCCGGTGCCTGCTCCCGGTTCCTGAACCCTACGACGTGCCGGTGTTCACTCGGGTGAAGGTGCACCGCGACTTCGACCTGTTGACTGAACCAACTGGCCGTTTTCCGCAGGCAGTGGAGGCACGGCCAGCAGCCTCGGCTAGGTTCGCCGCCCATGGTCGACGACCTGGAGCCGGCCCGGGGTTTGGCCGGGTTGATTGTCCCGTTGGTTGGGTCGGTTGAGGGGACGGGTGATGCGTGGTTGCCTTTCCGGTTGGTCGATTCGGCGGGTGAGCCGGTCGAGGCGGTGTCGGTCTTCTTTCGCGACTTGCACGCGGCTGGCAGGGCTGAGTCGACGCTGCGTTCCTATGGGATGGATCTTCTTCGGTGGTTCCGGTTCTTGTGGGCGATCGACGTCGCATGGAGTCGGGCGACCCGGATCGAGGCGCGGGATTTCTGCCGGTGGATGCTGTTGGCCGGTAAGCCTGCTCGGCCGCATTGGCGCAGCCCGGGGAAGGTTCCTGCTCGCCCGGAGCAGGCGTATGCGCCCTCGGTGAGGGCGCATAGCGAGACGGTGCTGCGTGCCTTCTACGACTTTCACCTGGGCATAGGTAGCGGGCTACTGGTCAACCCGTTTCCGCTGGATCGCTCGCGGCGGGGCGGGCGAGCCCACGCGCATCACAACCCGATGGAGCCGCGCCGCAACGAGCGGACGGGGCTGTATCGGCCGCGGCTGCCCAAGCGGGTGCCGCGCAGCATTCCCGACGAGGAATTCAATGAGATCTTCACGCGGCTTCCCTCACACCGAGATCGCGCGTTGATCGCGTTCTACGTCTCCACCGGTGCACGCGCATCGGAGCTGTTGTCCGCCACCCAGGACGGGATCGACCCTGGCCGCCAGTTGATCACGGTGGTGCGCAAGGGAACCCGGGAGGCGCAGGAGCTGCCGGCGTCGACCGACGCGTTCGTGTGGCTGCGGCTCTACCAGGTGCAGATGCGGGGGTTGATCCCGAATGGGCGTCGCCAGCCGGTGTGGTGGACGCTGCGCCGCCCATTCCGACCGCTGACCTACCATGCGGTGCACCGCATGTTCGAACGCGTCAACGCGCGCGCGGGCGCCTCGGCGACGTTGCATGCCTTGCGCCACACCGCGGCCTATCGAATGGCCGAGGACCCGGCGTTGCCGCTGACCGACGTGCAGTTCGTCTTGGGCCATGCCCAGCTTTCGACCACTCAGCTGTATTTGACCCCGCGCAAGCAAGACGTGATCCGCAGGATGCTGGCCCACCACGCTGAGCAGACCCGTCAGGCGGTCCAGCGCCAGTCGCCGGCTCCGGCCCCCGGATATCGAGCGGACACGCTGGATGTGCTGTTCGGAACCGATGTCCGGTGACCACGATCGCCGATGCGGTCCCCGCTGTCGCGCACACGGGCGTCAGCGCGGCGGCCCGGGAAACGCCGCTGAGTCGCTTTCCCCCTCGCCCGGCCGCAGCACGCTGGCCAGCCACCGAACAAGATCGCACTCAGGCTCTGCGCCTGGTGGCTGCCGCGTCGTCGGCGCTGTCGATTTCGCGGATCGGCGATAACTTCCGACGTGGCGTGCCCTTGCTACTGGATTGGCTGGAGGAACACCCAGGCCGAAGTTGGCAGGAGCGCTGGTTAAGCAGCGGCGCCGACGCCGCGGGCGATGACTGGGCTCATGGCCCGGCCAGCTGGCTGAAACGCGTGGGCAAGTACTCGCCCTCGCGTCAGGAGCTGCTGACCAGCTCCCTGCTCGTCGCGGTCGGCGCCGACATCGTGCGCCCCTCGCTGACCTGGCTGCTCACCGGTGGCAAGAAACGCAAGCTCGCACGGAACATGATCCGCTCCCGCGACCCGGAAGGCTTTGAGACGCTGCGGCGACTCTGCCAGGACGATCCCGGTGTCACTGTGCATGCCCAACGCCGCATCCTGTTCCGCGCCGCCGTGATCATCGCCGCGAAGGGCGGCATGCTCGCCGACATCACCGTCGGCGACGTACTCGAGGTCCTCGACGCCGAGACCAGCCTGCGCCGGCGGGCAGACTGCGGCGAGGCAACCTGTCGCGTGCTACGCGAGATGGGCGTTTTTGGGGCGGCCGTGCCGACCCTGCGCGAGATCCGTAGCACCGGACAGCGAACGGTCAAGGAACTGGTCAACCGCTACCCGATCGTCTGCCGCCCCATCCGCGATCTCCTTGTCGACTACCTCAAGGAACGCCAACCCGCGATCGACTACACCACCCTGGTGGGCCACTCCTACAACCTGGCCCGATGCTTCTGGCTTGATCTGGAACAACACCACCCCGGCATCGAGTCGCTGCGCCTGCCCACCGACGTCGCCGCCGCCTGGAAACAACGGCTGCGCACCAGAAACAAGACAATCAAGGATCGTGACGGCGACCGCATCGATGTCGAGGTCGAACGGCTCAGCTACCTCGACACTCTGGCTGCGGTCCGAGCGTTCTACCTGGACCTGGCCCAATGGGCGCTGGAGGAGCCCGCACGCTGGGGACCCTGGGTAGCACCCTGCCCCATCAGCCAGCAGGACCTGACCCGACGAAAGCACACTCGCCGCCGCAAAGCCCGCATGGACGCTCGCACCCGCAAGCGTCTGCCCGTCCTGCCCATCCTGGTCCGCACGACCGATCAACGGCGCAAGGAGGCCCAAGCCTTGCTGGCCACCGCCCGCGCCACCCCGCCCGACCACCAGTTCACCGCCGCCGGACAAACCCTCATCCGATCCGTGCGACCGCATGCCGACCCGGACAACATCTGGGCACACCAGCCCGACACCGGCGCCCACCGCCTGCTCAACAGAGAAGAGGAACACGCCTTCTGGGCCTGGGCGATCATCGAGGTGCTCCGGCACACCGGCATCCGCGTCGAGGAACTCACCGAGCTGTCCCACCACAGCCTGGTCCAATACCGGCTACCCGGCACCGGCGAACTGGTGCCGTTGCTGCAGATCGCCCCGTCCAAGACCGACACCGAACGGCTCCTGGTCGTCAGCCCCGAACTCGCCGACGTGCTGAGCACGATCATCCGCAGAGTCCGAGGCAGCGATGGAACGGTGCCTCTGGTCCGCGGCCGCGACCGCCAAGAACTGATTTGGTTGCCACCAGCTCCGTTGCTGTTCCAACGCCGATCCGGCTCCGAGTACCACATGATCAGCGGTAGTTCCGTCGCTGACCTGCTGAACGAGGCTCTCGCGCAGACCGGCCTGACCGACCCGGCAACCGGCAAGCCCTTGCGCTACACCCCCCACGACTTTCGCAGGATCTTCATCACCGACGCCGTGCTCAACGGACTGCCACCGCACATCGCTCAGGTCATCGCCGGACACCAGGACATCAGCGTCACCATGGGATACAAGGCCATCTATCCCGAAGAAGCCATCAACGCCCACCTGGCCTTCCTCACCCGACGCCGAGCACTGCGACCCACCGAGGAATACCGCGTGCCCACCGACAAGGAATGGCAAGAGTTCCTCGGCCACTTCGAACGCCGCAAGGTCTCCACCGGAACCTGTGGACGGGCATTCGGCACCCCCTGCATCCACGAGCACGCCTGCATCCGATGCTCCATGCTCTGGCCCGACCCAGCCCACCGCGACCGGCTTCTCGAGATCCGCGACAACCTGCGCGATCGCATCACCGAAGCCAAACGCGAAGGCTGGCTCGGCGAGGTCGAAGGACTCCAAATCAGCCTCGCAGGTGCGCAGGACAAGCTCGCGCAGATCGACAAGCGCGGCCATGGCCCAGCCGCCGTCAACCTAGGAATCCCCAGCACCAACCACGGTCACGCCACGGCCACCGACCTCAGTTGATCAAGTTCAGAGAACACGTCGAGATCGCCCGGTCGCTGTACTCAGCACCGGCCCACCTGCTGGGCCGTTACCTCGACGCCCGCGCCGACAGCCAGCTGGTGAAGCTGTTCGCCGGTGGGGCGCTGGTCAAGACCCACTTGCGTCAACCCCCCGGC
>JAICSB010000130.1 GCA_025937115.1 Pseudonocardiaceae bacterium
CGAACAGCACCCCTAACACCAGCAGCGGCTGGACCACAGCCAGCGCGCCAACGTGCAGAGCGAAGGCGTGCAAGCCCCGCGCTGCGGTGCGCGAGGGTGGCCGACACCGCGAAGGCGACGGCCGCGGCGACAGCCGCAGGGTAGTAGGCCAGCCCAGACGACACGCTCATCCCACCGCGCATGCTGTCACTCTGGACCATGAGGCGCTGGATCCCGTGAGGCCGATTCGGGCTGTTCGTGCGTTTGAGGCACTGCGGCCGCAAGCGAGCAGCCGGGGAAGCAGCACCGCACGACCCGGATGCCTAAGAGCCCTGCCACAACTTCACCTACCCGAGGAGACAAATCCATGAACTACTACGAGCTGTTGATCGCGCTCGGTTTGCTGTTCCTGGCGGCGAGCTTCCTGGTGACGCACCGGACAGGGCGTATCGCCCTGGTCGTCCTGTCCTGTGTGGCGTTCCTCGTGGCCGCGATCCTGACCGTTGCCGGGACTGTCGGCGTGCCAGGCGGCTGAGTGATCACTACCCTTGCCACGCCGCACCAGGCGCCGCGTTTGACTTGGGCACTTACTTGGCCTCCGGTACGACCCGCGAAACTTCGCAGAGCAACGGCAGGGCCTGGCCCATTGTCTGCCTGCTGCGTGCGTTCGGGGCATTCGGCCTGGGTTGGCACGACAGTGCTTATCAGTTGCTTGTCACGCGCCTGAAGAGGATCGCCCGACGATCACGCTGAGTTTGTATGTCGTTGAGAGCTGCTCAAAGACCGCGCTTTTGATTGGTCTCGTCCTGCTGCGGTCACACCGCTTCATGGGCGTCACCCGCGGGGCGACGAGACGATCCCGTTTCCCGCCGGTCCCGGCGCTTGCCTACCGGTGGACCCGGACTGGCCGGGGCGTCGGTCATGTTCGGGCTCTCCCGGAAGGTCGGTGTGCTCGGGCTCGTCGCGCGCGGCTTCCAGCCCGCACCCCAGGCCCTGCTCAGCGTGTTGACCGAGTCGCCGTCCTGGCGCTGCTCGCCGTCCCGATCGTGGAGCGAGCACGCGCTCATCAAGCGGCGTAACCGTTCCTCGGGGGCATACTGTCACCTCGTGATGATCCGAACACGCAGATGGGCGGCCATCGTTGGGGTAGGGCTGATACTGACAGTGGCCGGAGGGTCAGCGGCGTCCGCGGATACCACGAGGCGAGACGCCGACGGCGCACCAGGCAGCATCATCAAGGTGGGGATCAAGCCACTCGACCCGTTCGTTACCAGAAACGGCGATCAGTATCACGGCTTCAGCATCGACTTATGGAACGAGATCGCGCGGCGCAACTCCTGGCAGACGAGCTACGTCTGGCACGACACCCTGCCCCCGCTGCTGACGGATGTGCAAACCTCCACCGTCGACGTCGGCATCGCCGGGATCACCATCACCAAGGACCGCGAGCACGCACTCGACTTCAGCTATCCCATGTTCAGCGCCGGGCTAGAAGTCATGACCACACCCCGCGGTAGCTCATCGAACTGGACCAGCGAGCTGGCCAGCTTCCTCACCGCTGGGCTGGGGCGCTACCTGCTGACGCTGCTGGCCGCCTTGATCATCGCGGGGCACCTGGTCTGGCTCGCCACCCGGCGTCGTACCCAGCTCGGCTACCTCGCTGGCGTCGGGCTGGGGATATACCAGGCCGCTGGGCTCGGGCTGGTCGGAGACTACGGCGTCGCGGACCCCAAACGGCCGCTGGGCCGCGCCGCCGCAGTGATCTGGACCATCGTGGGCGTCAGCTTCGTCTCGGTGTTCACCGCAGCCCTCGCTAGCCAGCTGACCGTGCAGAACATCCAAAGCAAGATCACCGGGGTGCAGGACCTGAGCGGGGCGAAGGTGGCCACCGTCACCGGCAGCTCAGCGGCCGGGTATCTGACAGCCCACGCCATCCCCTTCACCGGCGTCCCCACCATCAACGACGCCTACCGGCAGCTGGATTCCGGCGGGATCGATGCCATCGTCTTCGATGCTCCAGTCCTGCAAAACCACATCAAGCGCACCCGCAGCACCGACGAGACCATGGTCGGCGGCATCTTCACGCGCGAAAACTACGGCATCGCGCTACCGACCGGTTCGGCGCTGCGCAAGCAGATCAACGAGACATTGCTCGACATCACAGCCGACGGCACCTACGACGAGCTCTACTCCAAGTACTTCGAGGACGCGAACTCCGGTTGAAGTCAAGCTGGCCACCCAGGCGCGCGCCGGGTCAAGTCCCCAGGAGTGGTGTTTCGCGGTTGACGCGTGATCCTTGTGAAGTTGTCAGGCGCTGAGCGCCGGAATGTGGTTGGTCGGCACCTCCTCAGTGGCCGCGGTGGAGTCGGGCACGAGGTTAAGGGGGCCTTGGCCAGGACGTCGACCCGAGTCGAGTCAAGATCGGTCACGGCCAACCCGAGCAGCTCCGGAGCCGATGCCGGTATCGCCCAACAGGAGGATCAGGGCGGTGCCACGGCGCTCGATGAACTCGGCGCCCTTGCACATAGCCAACGGTGCGAGCAGCTGCTCGTCGGACGGGTACCAGGACGGGCTGGTCCGGGACGTGCGGAGGCTTCATCCGGTCGACGGGTTGTAGTGGCCTCGCCATCGTCGACTAGCCAGCGCCAGAGTTGCTGCAGGACCTTGTAGGTACCGGCGACGGTGCTGGCGCGCCAGGCGGCCTCACCGCAGCCACCGTCGCCGGGGCCGGACTATTCGTCGGCGAGGAAGTTCTCAACAGTAGCGTTGTGGACCGTGACTGGACCAGTGATGAGCTGCTCGGTAGTGGCGATGATGATGTGACTCGCGGTGTCGTCGGTGAGTCCGAGCGTGCTGGCGAGGGTGTGTAGGTCCGCGCCGGACAGGGCCAGCCGGACTGCGGCCCAGACCGTCTCCAGTGGCGTGTCGAGTGCGGCGAGGCTGTCGGGCAGCCCACTGTCGGCCCACTGCCGCGGGTGCTCGCGCGCCACGACCTGCGCGGGGAGCTTCGCGAGGTCACCCAGCGCATCGGGGGTGGGGCCCTCGCCGGTGGATCGAGGCGGGGTCGTGTCCATGGGTTGACTCCAGTGTGGGCAATTGGCCATCCGGTCTGAGGCCATGTCAGGGGGCGATCCAGACTGTCATGGGCAGGGGAACTGGTTACTGCGAGATGGCAGGGGGTAACTGACTGCAACCTAGATGACGCGAGCAGAAGGGATGGTTTCTGAGTGGCGAGCACCTGGAGGCGGGGAATTACCTCGTGCTGCGACACCAGCCGAAGGTCTCCGACGCCCAGACACTGCGGCAGGACACCACCCCCGTGGAAGTCGAGCATCACGAGGACCTGATCACCGCGCCGCACGCCGACGCCCACTGACACGCTCCGATCCCGTGACTTGCCCCGGCGACCTCCCAGGCGCCGGGGCAAGGGTGCTCCAAAGGTGGGACGAGCATCTGCCCCGTCGAAGCAATCACCGCCGAAGACGACATGTTCCCCGAAGACGCCCCGTTTCTCCAAGAAAACGCCCGGTTCTTCATCGAGACACTGCCTGGCCGAACCGAACCTCTGGGATCACCCGGCGGAGCGACCAAGATAGGACCAATCGGCGTCGACCCACCTTTCGTGCACGACTATGTCCCGCTATGACGGGCCCGGGTGAAGGGTGAGATTGGCCTGAGCTGGGAATCAGTGTGGCTGGTCGGCGACGCGGCAGGGGATGTCAGTGGTTTCTCCGAGGTGGTAGCTGGCGCACACGCGGTGGTAACCGTCGGCGATCTGCAGCGCGATTGCGTGACCGAGGTTGCCCCGAATCAGCAGGACGGGTGATAGCGCCTTGTTGATTTTCATTTTGGCCAGGTCGGCTGCCACGTGTGGATCATCTTGGGCGAGCAGTGGAAGCCCGGATGCGCGCAATATGTCCTTGGCCTTGTATTGCTCGATGGGGGCAGTTTTGAGCTGCACGATCAGATTGCTCACCAGAGTACTCGTCGCGACCAGCGACAGGTAGGAGGCGGCGGCCGGGTAGTCGTGTGCTTCCGGCTCGGCTTTCCAGGTCACCTTGCTCATGTGTGTGCTCCCTGCTCGCTGTGTGGGCCGAGGGTTATCGGGCACCGCGTCGCGTCTCGATCGAATCCTCATGTCGGTTGAGCGTCGGGGTCTGAGGTCGGGGTGGTGTCGTCGCGGTTGAAGGCTTCGAGGGCCGCTCCGGCGGTGTCGAAGTAGGCGTCTGTACCGACTGCGGTGGTGATTCCGTAGCGGTCCAGTTGGGCGCGGACCGGTTCGATGATGTTGGAAAGGACCAGGCGGGTGCCGTGGGCGTGTTGTTGTTGGTGAACGCGGATTAGGACGGAGGCGGCGGTGTAGTCCACGTCGCCGATGGCCGCGCCGTCCAGGCACAGCCAGGCCGGCGGGTCAGCGTGCTGGGTCAGGGTGGTGATGTCGGCGGCGAGGCGGGAGGCGTTGGCGAAGTAGAGGCTGGTGCCGAAGCGGTAAATGACCAGCCCATCGGTGGTGCGTATGCCCGCGGCGACGGATTGCGACTGCCAGTGTCCTGCCTTTGATTTCACCAGCACGCTGCTGCGCGGGTCGTAGCTGTGGCGCAGGTGGTCGATGATGGAGGCCACGACAGCCAGCAGCACGCCCTGCTCCACACCGATGAACACCACTCCGGCCGCGGTGAGTGCCGCGACGAGGAACTCCTCACGACGTACGGTATAGATGCGGCACATCCCGGCAACGTCGATCAGTTCGATGCCGATGAGGAACACCACGCTGGCCAAGACGGCAATCGGCAGGTAGGCCAGTGGCCCGGTGAGTATCAGCACGACCAGCAGCACGACCACGGCAGCGGTCAGCTGGGAGAGTTGGCTGCGGCCTCCGGCGCCATCGACCATCTGAGTTTTGGTGGGGCTGCCATTGACGACGAAGGTGCCGGTGAACGCGGCGGAGAGGTTGGCGCCGGCCAGGCCGACCAGGTCGCGATCCTCGTTGACGGTCTCGTCGTAGTTGGCCGCGTAGGCCCGAGATGTCGCAGCGCTTTGAGCCACGATCACCACGAACATCGACACCGCGGTGGGCAGCAGCCGGCTGAGGTCGCCTAGAGCGAGGCTCGGGGTGCTCAGGTGCGGAAGCCCGGATGGGACCACGCCCAGCAGATCTACCCTGTATCCGGCCAGGTTCACGAGCCGGCTGAGGGCGATCGCGCCGACGACAGCGATCAGTGCGCCGGGTACCCGGCGAGTTAGCCGCCTGATCCCGACGACCAGTATGATCACCCCGAGGGAGACCAGCGCAGCAGCCACGTTGGTGTGCGGAATCGCTTTCAGGGTGTCGATGAGCTTGGTCGCGGTGTGGCTGCCCGCGGCGCGGACCCCGAGCATGTCGGCTAGCTGCCCGGAGGCGACCTGAATACCGACTCCAGTCAGGAAACCCACCAGCACGGTTCGAGACAGGAAGTTCGCCAGGAAACCCAACCGCACCAACCGGGCAAGCAGCAGAAGCGCTCCCATGAGCAGCGCAGCCGTCCCGGCGAGCTGCACATAACGCGACGAACCGACCCCGGCCACGCCGACCAGCCCGGCGGCCAGGATCGCCGCAGTGGCCGAGTCCGCCGCCACCACCAGATGCCGGGAAGACCCCAGCAGCGCGAACACCACCATCGGAACCAGCATCGTGTACAGACCGCTGACCACCGGCATACCAGCAATGCGGGCATAACCCAGGACCTCAGGAACCGCCAGTGCCGCCAACGTCACGCCGGCCACAGCGTCCGGGCCCAGCCGGGATCTCCCGATCGGCAGCAGACCCCCAAGCACCGGCAACCTCACGCGGCTCACCTTGCCCGCACTCGCGATCGATGACACCAACAAGCTAGCGCTGGCTGATCGGGTCAGCTGTCTCATCGTGCCGGCCTTGCCGGGGAGGTGGCGTCGGGCTGACGCTGCACAGCGTTACGTCACGACGCGCTCTGTCGCGACGACGCATCAGCCCTGCCTGCGCGAGCAGGTCATTCGTACCGGTCAGCGGCTTATTCACGAGCTTGGGTGGCCGCACGACCGTCCAGTCCGTGGCGCTGCGCCGGATCTCGTCTTCCAGCTCGGCCAGATCCGCGTAGAGGTCCCGGAACAGGGCGCCGACGAACGGCAGCACAATCCGGCGGTTGATGAAACTGTCGCCTTCTGTAATGACCGAAGTCACACCACGGGAACCGGGTCACCCACTGGCCGACCGAGCCAGCTTCCTGCTTTCCCAGCTCGGTGCTCACAGCGCGCATGGGTTCGCCAAGCGTCTGGCGCCGCTGGGCATGCGGCCGAGTCACTTCGGGCTGCTCATGCACCTCTCGCGAGGCGAGGGACAGTCCCAGCAGCGGCTCGCCGACGCCATGGGCATCCACCGCAACGTGATGGTCGGCCTCGTCGACGAACTCGAGGACCGAGGACTCATCGAACGCCGCCGCCACCCCGCCGATCGGCGCGCCCACGCCATCCACCTCACCGCAGCCGCCCACGACCTGCTCCGTCGTGCCCAACGTGTCGCCGACGAGCACGAGGCGGAACTGCTCGCGGGAATCGGCGAGGACGACCGCACCTACCTCATCGCGCTCCTACAACACCTCGCTGACCACACTGGACTTCCGACCGGCGTCCACCCCGGACTGCACGACAACCACAGGTAGCTCACCCTTGGGTGCTCTCCGTCGGCCCGTTCGAGGGCTGACGCCACCGCAGGTAACGCATAGTAGCTGCCGTGCCACTCCTTGACATCACTTGAGACGCACTCTAGTGTCACTCCCGGTCGGGGACCGTACCCACTCGAGAGGGGTCGTCCTGCACCGATCGGCACATGAGAGATCAATCGCATCGGCACAAGCCCATGGCGTGGTGTGACGCCCCGGCTCTCGGGTAGGGCGCGTTCTATTCTCCTTCAGTGCGCTCTTGAACGTGATGCGCTGGCTGTGTTGATTGTCGATTGGACCATGTCATCGGACGTCCTCTTTCAGTTATCCGCTCTGGCCCGGCTCGCCGGGGGGGTTTGTTAAGCAGGGAGCCGTGCAAATGAACGTTCGCTGGTTGCATTCACACCGAGTCTTAGTGGCGTCGATGGTGGCTGCCATGCTCGTGGTGGGAATGCTGGTCGTCCTGGTGGTTCGCCAACAGCAGAGCCAGGCGAGTCAGGTCTACCTCGAAGCAGGTGGTAATGTCGGCGCTCATCCTTTTATCCCACTGAGGTTGCCACCCCCAGTGGCGGGGGGGAACCAAAGTAGCGAAGCTGGATCAGTTCAGACGACCGCGGACACGGACGATCGGACAGTCAGCGATCCAGAGCGGCTCATCTCGTACCTGGACAGCCATCCGCAAGCAGCGACAGCTTGGGTGCAAGCACTTAATTCCGACCCAACGCTAAGCTGGAGCGGCGGCAACCGGGTCGATGTTCAGCAGATCCCAGCTTACATTCATGAACTTACGCCGCGTCGCCTCGATGAGGATCTCAGAGTCACCGATTATCAATTCGTCAACGGTGTTGCTGTCGCCGTACAATCGATTCTACAGAAGGGTTCTGCTGTTTTTGTTGACGCCAGGGGCGTTTCCCGTGTGCGATGTGTGAGCGGTAGCCCACTGGCTCCCATGATCCGACTGAAGCGGTCGGAGACTTATCGGGGCACACGGTGGCCCGACTTCCAGCCACAACGGGTCATCGTGATCCAACGTGGCCGGCAATGCGCGCACAACGAATATTACGATGGCGATCGCTGCCGGCAGATTGCAAGCTGTCCGCAGGGTGAGTACCGCGGTGATGGTGGTCGGTGTGATCACCCGGGTCCGCCGGAGCGGCAAGATGTGCGTGGGTTATCGGACGAGCCCGGGCGGGGTGGACTGCCGAATGAGCCGAAGCAGCCTGACTCGCCTCGGCAGCCCGACCAGCCCAACCACCCTGACCAGGCCAAGCAGGCCAAGCAGGCCGAGCAGCCGAAGCAGCCCAAGCACCCTGACCAGGCTGAGCAGCCGAAGCAGGCCGAGCAGCCCAAGCGGGCTGAGCAGCCCGAGCAGGCCCAGCAGCCCGAGCAGGCCCAGCAGCCGAAGCAGCCCCAGCAGCCCCAGCAGCCCGAGCAGCCCGA
>JAICSB010000384.1 GCA_025937115.1 Pseudonocardiaceae bacterium
ACCGGGTGCTTATCCAGTCGGGCGAGAAATGAGCTACAGCGGTGCTGCGGCGACTTGGTCTGACTAGACCTGATCTAGTGCACTCGACCAAGGTCAATGGGATCGTTCGTACAGCCCGGGCGACGCCAACCGGATGGGAGATCGCGGATCATGGAGAGGCAGGTGAACGTGTACGAGGCCAAGACTCAGCTCTCCAAACTGCTGGAGCAGGTGGAGGCCGGCGATGAGATCGTCATCGCGCGCAACGGTCGGCCGGTGGCGCGGCTAGTGCCGGTGCAACGCACCAAGCCCAACCGTGTTCCCGGTGGCTGGGAGGGCAGGGTCTGGATGGCGCCGGACTTTGACGAGCCGGATCCTGAGCTGGAGAAATTGTTCTACCATGGGCCGATTGCCTCGAATGAAGCCGAATGACTGTGAGGCTATTGCTCGACACTGTTGCGATCATCCGATGGTTCGAGGCGTCGCCACAATTGTCTGCTGAGGCTCGTAAAGCGATCACTGAGGCGTATGAGGTATATGTGTCGGCGGTAAGCGCGGTTGAGATAGCAGCTAAAACCGCGATCGGCAAACTCCAGGTGCCGGACGACTTCACTAAGCGAATCGCGGAGCAGTCGATGATGGAGCTCCCCTTAACAGTTCGGCACGGGCTGGCGATGAAGGACCTGCCACTACACCACCGCGATCCATTCGATCGCATGCTCATCGCGCAGGCGCGATGTGAGGGGCTCACGATCGTCACGAGTGATCGCGCGTTCGCTGCCTACGACGTGCCGATCCTGCCCGCCTGACTAATCCCTTCCCGGTCGTCGGAGGCCACCATGGGCGCGATCATGAGGCGGCTGCTCACTACGCTGGTGCTCAGCGCCGGGCTGATTGCCGCCGGCGCCGTCCCGGCGCAGTCGGCGGTGCCGTCAGCCCCGGACATTCCTGTTCTCACCGGCATCCGTACCGGGACGCATTCGACGTTCGACCGGATCGTGCTGGACTTCTCTGGGCCGCAACCCCGAGTCAGATCCCGGTTCGTCGATGCGTTGACCCGGGACGGCTCCGGCAGCATCGAGTGGCTCCCCGGCGCGGTCTTCGCCGAGGTGCATGCGACGCCGGCGCAGGCGCATGACAACGCTGGTCACTCCAGCTATCCAGGGCCGCGGAAGTTCCGCACCCGCAATCTGACGAACGTGGTGGCGGTCGCGATCACCGGCGACTACGAGGGCGTGCTGTCGATGGGTATCGGGATGCGCCAGCAGACCTCGGTCAAGGTGTTCACACTGACCGGACCGACCCGTGTGGTGATCGACGTCGGTCACTGAGGTTAGCCTCGCTGGGGTGCGGATCCTGCTGCTGTCCACGGCCGATACCGACCTGCTCGCCGCCCGAGCCTGCGGTGCCGAGTTCCGGCTCGCCAACCCCGCCCGGACCGAGCCCACCGAGCTGCCCGCCCTGCTCGACGACGTGGACGTGGTGGTGCTCCGGTTGCTCGGCGGCCGGCGGGCGTGGGAGGCCGGCCTCGAGGCGCTGCTGAGCGCTCGGCTGCCGACTGTCTGCCTGGGTGGTGAGGCGATCCCGGACGCGGAGCTGATGGCGAGCTCCACGGTTCCGGCCGGGGTGGCGGCGCAGGCGCTGCGCTACCTGGTGGCCGGCGGCCCGGCGAACCTGGGCGAGCTGGCCCGGTTCCTGTCCGACACGCTGCTACTCACCGGGGAAGGCTTCGAACCGCCGGCTCCCGCCCCAGACTACGGTGTCCACGACCTGCGCGAGCCGGATCAGGGACGCCCAACAGTGGGCATCGTGTTCTACCGGGCGCATGCGCTGGCCGGAAACACCGGCTTCGTCGACGTGCTGGCCGATGCTCTGCGCGCCACCGGAGCCAACGCGCTGCCGGTGTTTTGTGGCTCGCTGCGGGGATTGGGCGACGCGCAGGCTGACGGGCTCCGTGCGCTGCTGGGTGGTTGTGATGCGGTGGTGACCACGGTGCTCGCCGCGGGCGGCAGCTCCGGGGCGCAGGAAGATGCCTGGGACGCCGGCGCGCTGGCCGCGCTGGATGTCCCAGTGCTGCAAGGCCTGTGCTTGACCTCATCACGGGCGGCCTGGCAGGCCAGCGACGCGGCACTGTCGCCGATGGACGCCGCCATGCAGGTCGCCATCCCGGAGTTCGACGGCCGGCTGGTGTCGGTGCCGTTCTCGTTCAAGGAGCCGGGTCCAGACGGGATCCCGATCTATCTGGCCGATCCCGAGCGTGCCGCCCGGGTGGCGGGAACCGCCGTGGCGCTGGCCCGGCTGCGACACGTGCCCGCCTCCGACAAACGGCTGGCGATCGTGCTGTCCGCTTACCCCACCAAGCATTCCCGGATAGGCAACGCCGTGGGCCTGGACACCCCAGCGTCGGCGGTGGTGCTGCTGCGCGCGCTCGCCGAAGCCGGCTACCACCTCGGCGACCTCGATCTCGACAACTTGGCGGGTGACGCCCTGATCCACCGGCTGATCGCCGCCGGTGGCCACGACGTGGAATGGCTCACCGAGGACCAGATGGCGGCCTCCGCTATCCGGGTGCCCACCGAGCAGTACGCCCAGTGGTTCGCCGCGCTGCCCTTGCCATTGCGGGACAAGGTGGTGGCAACCTGGGGTGAACCGCCTGGGCAGCTATACGTCTCCGCCGGTGCGATTTACGTCGGCTCGCTGCTGTTCGGCAATGTCGTGCTGCTCATCCAGCCGCCGCGCGGATTCGGCGAGAACCCGGTGGCGATCTACCACGATCCGGAGCTGCCCCCATCGCACCAGTATCTGGCCGCCTACCGGTGGCTGGAGCACTCCTTCGATGCCCACGCGGTGGTACACCTGGGCAAGCACGGCAACCTGGAATGGTTGCCCGGCAAGGGGCTGGGGCTCGCCGCCCAGGATGCCCCGGACGCGGTGCTGGGGAACCTGCCGCTGGTGTACCCGTTCATCGTCAACGACCCGGGTGAGGGCACCCAGGCCAAGCGCAGGGCGCACGCCACCATCGTCGATCACCTGATCCCGCCGATGGCCCGGGCCGACACCTACGGCGACCTCGCCCGGCTCGAGCAGCTGCTCGACGAGTACGCCACCATGGCGGCGCTGGACCCTGACAAGCTGCCCACGCTGCGCGGGCAGATCTGGACGCTGATCCAGAGCGCCCAGCTGCACCATGATCTAGGTGCGGACGCCCCGCCGGGTGACGACGCCTTCGACGACTTCGTGCTGCACCTCGACGGGTACCTGTGCGAGATCAAGGACGTGCAGATCCGCGACGGGCTGCACGTGCTGGGTCGCCCCCCCCGAGGGCGATGAGCTGGTCAACGACGTGCTCGCGGTGCTGCGGGCGCGCCAGGTCTTCGGTTCGGGACAGCCGCTGCCGGGGTTGCGCGCGGCCATCGCGGCGTGCATCGGCCTGGACGACGAGCAGGGATCGCTCGCCGACGTCGACCGTCTGGAGGGGCTGGCTCGAAGGCTGGTGCAGGGCACTCTGGCGGCTGACTGGGACCCGGCGAAGGTGCCCACTGTGGTCGCTGAGGTGTTGGGGGAACCGGATGCCGGGGTGGTGTCAGTACTGCGGTTCGCGTGTACCGAGCTGATCCCCCGCCTGGCCGGCACCCCGGCCGAGATCACCAATGTCCTGCGGGCCCTGGACGGCCGGTTCATCGAGCCGGGTCCCTCGGGTTCCCCGACCCGTGGTCTGGTCTCGGTGCTCCCGACCGGACGCAACTTCTACTCAGTGGATCCGAAGTCGATCCCGACCCGCAACGCCTTCGACGTGGGCGCAGCGCTGGCCGACTCGTTACTGCAGCGCCATCGCGCCGACACCGGTGACTGGCCTGCCTCAGTGGGTCTGACCATCTGGGGCACCAGCGCCATGCGTACCCAAGGCGATGACATCGCCGAGGTGCTGGCGCTTCTGGGTGTGCGTCCCGTGTGGGACGACGCCTCCCGCCGGGTCACCGGCCTGGAGGTGGTCGGGCTCGATGAACTC
>JAICSB010000765.1 GCA_025937115.1 Pseudonocardiaceae bacterium
GACCTCACCCCTGCCGACGCCCGCGCCCGGATCCGCGACGCGGTCGAGCGGGGCGCTATCACCTTCCCGCCGTTCGAGACCGACAGCTGGCCCGCCTGCCGCCCACTCGTCGAGTGGGCCATCGAGATGCTGCCCGCAGGTGGCACCGGTTATCAGCGTCCGCACTGGGATGCCGACGCGCTGAGCGAGCTCACCGAGCGCTTCCTTGCTTCCCCGTTCGGGGCTGGTCTCGACGACGCTGATCACCGCGGGCTGCTTGAGTCCGTGCTGTGGTTCGGCACCGACTACGGACCGGGGGACCCGCTGCGTTGGAGCCCGGTGGCGGTGGAGATCCTGCTCGTCGACTGGGTACCTCGCAAGATCGTCGCCGATGCGCGGTACCTGTCCAAAGTCCCCGACTTACTGCGGGCCTTCATCCGGTTCTGCCACCACGAGCGGGGTATCCGGGCGGCACTCACCGCCGACACCCTCGCCGCGGTGGACAGATACGAGCCGGAGTACCAGCTGACGATTCGATCAGCTCGGCCGCAGGGGCCAGCCGCGCTGCTGGCCGCGATGGGAGCGTTCAATCCCGACGGGCCCTGGCCGCTCCTAGAAGCCGAACTGCCAAGCTTTCCCGAGGCCATGCTCGACACCCTCCGCCGCGCCGTCGGCGGCGGTGAATCACTGGACAACCTCGATACGGTGCCCCTGCCCGACGAGCCTTTCCACTGGGGTCCCATCGCCGCAGACATCCATGACCGGGTGGCCGAAGTGCTCCGGCTGGTCGACCGGTGCTGCGACGAACTACTCGACGTGGAGTACCGCACGGCCTGCCGCCGCTACCTCAGTCGCGCCGCCACGGCCGATCCGGAGATCTTCCGGCGCCGCAGCCGGGCCGAGACCGCCGCGGCGGCGATCTGCTGGTGCATCGGGAAGGCCAACGATTTGTTCGACGGGCAGATGCTGGTCAAGGACCTGATGGCGCACTTCGGCATCGGCCAGGGCAGCGTCTCGCAGCGCAGCGAGCCCCTGCTGCGCGCCATCGGCGTCGATCCCCATGTCCAGTACGGGAGCATGAACCTGGGCTCACCCGACTATCTCACCTCTGGCCGTCGGGAACGAATCCGCGCTCTGCGCGACCAGTACCGAGCCATGGACAGTTAGCCGCCAGCCATCGCCCCCACGACGAGAAACGGCTCGGTACCTGTCACCACAGCCTCGGGCAGCGGGGTGTCCGGTAGTTCGTGGGACAGGTCCTGCTCGCAGGCGAAGAACCTGACGAACGCACGCCGCTGATGGGTGACGTGGTCGCGGATCGTTCCGCGCAGCACCGGATAGCGGGTCTCCAGAGCGTCGAGCAACGCCCGCTGCGTCGCCTGACCAGCAACATGTAGCTGCACCTCGCCTTCGAGGTGCGCGAGCGTCCGCAAATGCGCGGGGAGCCTGACGCGGATCATGGCAGGGTCTGAACCTCCACCGAGAGCACGGACGGCAGATCCCGGACGATGGGCGCCCAGCTGCCGCCAGCGTCGGCTGATGCGTACACCTGCCCGCCGGTGGTGCCGAAGTAGATGCCGCAGGAATCGAGCGAGTCGACGGCCATCGCGTCACGCAACACGTTGACGTAACAGTCGTGCTGCGGCAGGCCTTTGGTCAGCGGCTCCCA
>JAICSB010000327.1 GCA_025937115.1 Pseudonocardiaceae bacterium
CTGCCAGGCTAGCTCCTCGATTCCGTCGACCAAATCCAGCGGCCGAGACCAGCGAGAACTCACTACGTCACCTAAGACGGCGAGGCTGATCTGGCTCACCTTCGCACCGAACAAGGTCTTGACCATGTCGCGCCGGATCTGCTCGGGCGCCGCCGAATCGGCGAGGTGCCGCCGGATCACGGGCTGCGCGCCGAGCACCGCTGCGACGCCGGCCAGCTCGTCACCCAGGCGGTCGCGGTCCTGCGCGCTGGCGCCATCGGTCCGGCTCTCCAGGCGCTCCCGGGCCGCGGCCAGTGCCGCCCTGCTGGCCGGCTGCATCAGCGCCTCCGCCGCGCGTGGGGTACTGAGGCAGTCCCTTTGACGGTGCCGTTCTTCGGCGCGCCGGCTTCAGCAGCCGCGCTGTCCTGAGAAACCGCCCTGTCCTGAGAAACCGCCCTGTCCTGAGAGACACTCTCGGAGGCGCTTCGGGGGGCGGCCATACCCTGAAGCTCGTCGAGAAAGCGGTCCACCGTTCCGGCTCGGCGGGCGTCGTCAGCAACCGACTCACCGACGATCCGACCAGCCAGCGTCACCGCAAGTTTGCCCAGCTCACTACGCAGCTCACGGACGACCTGCTCGCGCTGGGTAGCCAGCTGCTCGGCGCCACGCTCGCGGATCCGCGCAACCTCTTGCGCGGCCTGCTCCCGCAGCTCGTCCTTGATCTCCTGCGCATCGGCCCGGGCGCTCTCCCGGATCTTCGCCGCCTCGACGCGCGCCTCGGCCAGCGCCGCGGAGTAACGCGCTTCGGCCTCGGCCAGTCGCTTGGTGGCTTGCTGGCTCTCCTGGATCTGCCGACGGACCATCTCCTGGCGTTGCGCCGTCGCGCGTTTCACCGGGGGCACCACGTAGCGCCAGATCACCCCGACCACGATCAGGAAGATCAGTAGCTCGACGAAGAAGGTCGCGTTGGGGATCAGGAAGAGGTTGCCCCCGCCGGCCGCCGCGGCCAGGTTGTATGAACTCATGGCTCCCATCCCTGACGAGATCACTGTGTCCTCCCCGCCCAGATTAGGTGGCGAGCACGAACACGAATAACGCCATAAAGGCGAGATTTATAAAGTACATCGCCTCGACCAGACCCACCGTCAGGAAGAAGATCGTGAACAGCCGACCCTGCGCTTCCGGCTGGCGGGCGACGCCCTGGATGGTCGCGCCTCCGGCCAGGCCGTCACCGATGGCTGCGCCGATCGCCCCGCCGGCCAGCGCCAGCCCACCGCCGATGAAGGCGCCGGCCATCGCGACCGAGCCGGTGGGGCCACCGCCCTGCTGGGCGGCAAGTAGTGCAGAGAAACTCATGTCTTTCCCTCTTGTTCTGAAGCTCAGTTTGGTTTGTCTCAGTGAATGCGGCATGACGAGCGACGTCGCCAGGGCGAACCGTCAGTGGGCCCCCTCTCCCTCCTGGCCACCGGCCGCCATTCCGAAGTAGATGATCGTCAGCAACGCGAAGATCAGCGCCTGAAGCATGCCGATGAACAGGTCGAACAACTTCCACGCGGAGGTGGGCAACCACGACACGGCCGCCGGCATCAGCGCGAGAACGCTGACCATCACGGTGCCCGCGAGGATGTTGCCGAACAGCCGCAGCGAGAGGGTGACCGGCTTGACCAGCTCCTCGATGATGTTCAGCGGCAGCATCGCCTTGTAGGGCTGGACGAAATGGCCGAAGTAGTGCTTGCCCTGGACCCGGATTCCGGTCGCCCACACCATAAGCATCACGAAAACCGACATCGCGAAGGTCAGATTGACATCCGCCGTGGGCGGCCGGACGTACTCCTCGGTCGCGTGCGGCAAGATCGATATCCAATTCGCGATCAGGATGAAGAAGAAGAGGCTGATCGCCAGTGGCACGACAAAGGGTGCCGTGCGGATGCCGACGTTGGTCTCCACCTGGCGTTCCACCTGTTCGGTGACCGCCTCGAAGGCTATCTGCAGGGTGCTGGGCACCTTGGAGGTCGCCTTGGCCGCAAGGTAGAGACCGAACGCGAGGACGATGACCGCGGCGATCGAGGTGGAGATGACGGTGTCAGCGTTGATCGTCAATCCGAGGATATGCCACTGGGGGTGCTCGCCGACCGATACGCCGCCGCCCCCACCTTCGGCCAATACATGCGCGATCATCCCGGGGAACCCCCGACTCCGGACTGGCGCAGTTCCCGCACGAGGGGAACCATCGCGATGAAGATCATCAATAGTTGAAAGACGGCCAGCCCGGCGAAGACCCCAAGACCTTCGGGCTGCAGCGCCAGCGCCAAGCCGACAGCGAGCGCGGTGATCAGCGTGAGCCGGGCCAGCACCGACACCGCGAATTTGCGCTTGTTGGGGTCACCACTGGCCGCGAAGCGCGCTGCGGAACGCTGGACGAGCGACGTGTTGAGCAGACCCAGGCCGAGTCCGCCGCAGAAGAACACCGCCGTCAGCGGGTAGCCCATTGGCGCGAGCACCACAAAGCTGACGGCGCCCAGACCAGCCGCGATGGGCATGGCCCGGCGAAGATTGACGACCGATTTCGTCGTTGCAGTCACGTCAGGCGTGGTCACGTCAGCGGTTACTCCTTCAGAAACTTCGTGAACTGAGTGTAGATATAGACGCCAGCACCGACGATGCCAAGCGCCAAGCCGGCCAGGGTGAACGCCGGAACGGAGTGCACCACATGGTCGACCAACCATCCCAGGCCGAGCCCGACCACCAGAATCGCTGCGGTCGCGGCGCCGTGGCCGAGTAGAGTCGCAAGCTCAGGGCTGTTGCGTTCTTCCACGACCACCTACCTCGGCGGGCGCATGACGTCGCCCGCCGCCATCGCTCAAAGGCACTCCTCGCAGTCCAGGGGTAGCGCGCATGGCGGAAACGCCACGTTCATGAGCACTGCCGATGGGCCGGCCTGACCTGAAATCCCACCCCCGGGTGGGACAAAGCAGAAGCTATCACACTCACGCGTCAGCCCTGTGATCGCCCCAGCTGCTGATAGCTGCGCTTCTTGTCTTTCATCGCCAGTCTTGCGGAGATCAGCGCGCGGGTAACCGGGGAATCATCGAACCCACCACGGCGACCAACAGTCCCAGCATGATCGACCACACCACCACATAGACGTCGAACAGCGTCAGCGCGACAGCGCCGAAAGCCAGCAGGGCCGCCCACAGGTAGATCAACAACACTGCCCGGCGATGGGAGTGTCCGATCTCCAGCAGCCGGTGGTGCAGGTGCAGCTTGTCGGCCGCGAAGGGGCTGCGGCCCGCGCGCGTCCGGCGCACCACCGCGAGCAGCAGGTCCAGCAGCGGCACGAACAGCACCGCGGCCACCACCAATAACGGCGAGAGCAGCGCCAGTACGTCGGTGGCCCCGTAGTTGTTGGGATCGATCTTCCCGGACGCGCTGGTCGACGCCGCGGCCAGCATCAGCCCGATGAGCATTGCCCCGGAGTCGCCCATGAAGATCCGCGCTGGCTGGAAGTTGTGCGGCAGGAAGCCCAGGCACGCACCGGCGACCAGGGCGGCGATCAGCGTCGGTGGGTAGAGCGACACACTGCCGCCGGACCGGTACAACAACTGCAGGGTAAACGCCCCGATGGCGACTGCGGCGATCAACCCGATTCCGGCGGCCAAACCGTCCAGGCCGTCGACGAAGTTCATCGCGTTCACCAGCACCACCGCCAGCGCGACGGTGACGAACACCGCCTGGTCCTGTCCCAGGACGAGCACCGAGCCGACCCGGTCGGCGCTGCCGTTCCACGGCACCCAGAAGATGAACCACTGCACGTCGTAGAGCACCAGCACCCCGGCGGCGGTGACCTGTCCGGCGAACTTGGTGAGCGAATCCAGCTCGAACCGGTCATCCAGGGCGCCGATCAGCATGATGAGGCCGCCGGCGACCAGCACCCCCACGACGTCCCCGGAGAACTCGAAGGACCGCCGTAATACGGGCAGCTGGTGAGATAGCAGGACGCCGCCGAGGATTCCGCCGTACATCGCCACCCCACCCAGCCGTGGGATCGGCGCGCGGTGCACGTCACGCTCGCGCGGCGTCGCCACCGCACCGGTATAGATCGCCAGTAGCCGCACCATCCCGGTGAGCAGGAAGGTCACCACCGCAGTGGTGAGGCCGACCAGCAGGTACTCCCGCAGCGGCAGTCCAGAAGAATCGGGAACAGGTCCCACCGGGGCAGGCTAGTCCCGCGCCGGTTGCGCCCCACCAGTAGCCCAACCGCCGCCGGGGCGGGCGACCAGGTCATGTCAGGTGAAACGCAGGACCGTCCACTGCTCGTTCACCAAGGCGTTCTGACGTCGCCGGTCGTCGACGAACCGATCGGCCGTGGTCACTGCGGTTAGCGGGCCACCTGGATGGCCTGGCCGAGTACCTCAGCGATCTGAGTGACGGTCACCGCGCCTTCCCGGAGCACCACGGGCTCGTCAGCGGTGAGGTCGATGATGGTGGACGCGATCTCACCGGCGGTCCCACCGTCGAGATACACCGATACCCGCTCGGCGAGCTGCTCAC
>JAICSB010000741.1 GCA_025937115.1 Pseudonocardiaceae bacterium
CACGACCACCTCATGAACACCAACAAGCCCATAGGTAACTTAGACAACATCAACCACATGGGCTACATACGGAGGGGCCGTCACAGTAGGTGACGGGAGGGTCGATGGTGGGCCGGGGCCAGAGTCAGTTCACCTGGCGCTCCCGGCCCTCCCAATACTCCTGGCGCAGCTTGAACTTCTGGATCTTGCCGGTGGCGGTACGCGGAATGGCCTCGCGAAACTCCACCGACGTCGGTGCCTTAAAGCCAGCCAGCCGTTCCTTGCAGTAGGCGATCAGCTCCTGTTCGGTAACCTGCTGCCCCGCGGCGGCGACGACCAGCGCTTTGACGGTCTCACCCCAGCGCTCCGACGGAGCGCCGATCACCGCGACCTCGGCCACTGCCGGGTGACTGAACAGGCAGTCCTCCACCTCGATGGAAGAGACGTTCTCACCGCCGGTGATGATCACGTCTTTTTTCCGGTCGATGATGGACAGGTAGCCCTGGTCATCCACCAGCCCGCCATCGCCGGTGTGAAACCAGCCGTCCACGAGCACTTCGCTGCTGGCCTGCGGGCTGTCCCAGTAGCCGGCCATCACGACATTGGAGCGGGCCAAGACCTCTCCGGACTCGGAGGTACGCAATTGCACGCCCAGCGCAGGGGCACCGGCCCGGGACAGCCGGCGGGCGCGATCAGCGGCGGGCAGCTCATCGTCGGCGGGTCCGCTGCGGTTGAAGGTCAGCAATGGCGCAGTTTCAGACAGCCCGTAGAGCTGCATGAACTCCCAACCGAGTTCCTCGCCGACCCGTTGGATCAGCCTGGTGGGCGGTGGCGCACCCGCGCAGACCAGCCGCACCCGCCCTCGTCCCGGAATCTCGCCAACCCAGCTCGCAGCGGCGTCGAGCACTGCGTTCCACACCGCCGGGGCGCCACACATCAGCGTCACGTTGTGCTGGTCGATCCGCCGCAGGATCTCGGCGCCATCCACCCTGCGTTGCACGACCTGCTTGGTTCCCAACCCGACGAGGCCGAAGGGCATGCCCCAGCCGTTGCAATGGAACATCGGCAAGGTATGCAGGTAGACGTCACGTTCCCAGACACGGGTGTGCATGGCGAAGGTGACCGCGTTGATCCAGATGTTGCGATGGGTCAGCTGCACTCCCTTGGGCCGCGCGGTGGTGCCCGAGGTGTAGTTGATCGTCGCCGTGGCGTCCTCGTCAGGCTCGGCCCACGGGTGCGGCTCGGTGTCGAAGCGCATCACCTGCTCGTCGGTCTCGGTGCCGAGTACGAACCGGTGCGGCGCGGTCACCGCCTTGAGGCCGTCGTCGAGTTCCGGGTCTACCAACAGCACCGACGAGCCGCTGTGCGAAACGATGTAGTCGACCTCTTCGGCGCGCAGCCGGAAGTTCACCGGCACGCAGATGCGGCCGCTGGCCGGGACCGCGTGCAGTAGCTCGAGCAGCCGAGTCGAGTTGTGGCTGACCACCGCCACCCGCTGCCCTGGACCCACCCCGAGCGCGTCAAGGCCGGCCTGCCAGGCGCGGATCCTGCTGCCCAACTCCTGAAAGGTCGACGTGGGCACCGGTGACGCCGGTTGATCGGGATCGTCGATCACCGCGATCGACTGCGCGAACGCCGTCTCGCCGCGGGCCAGGAAGTCGGCGACGGTCAAAGGCACCCGCATGGTTGCCACCTCCGGGGTGTTCTCGTTATGCAAGAGACCCAGCGTATGACGTATCACCATGGTGATTCGTGCGCATC
>JAICSB010000585.1 GCA_025937115.1 Pseudonocardiaceae bacterium
GTCACCGAGCCCTCCCGCACCTACGCCGGCCGCAGGATCGTCCGGCCGTAAGCCGGCGCACGCCAAACCCAGACTGTCGGCCTCCACCGTGCTCGCTTTGGCGGTGCTACTCGGACTGCTGGCCGGCGGCCTGGCCGGCCTGATCAGCGCCTGGTAGCGGCGGGCGCGACGGCGGCATACGGGCGCGCCCGCTACCGTGACACCGTGACGCCCTCCTATGCCGGCATGTCGGTGGCTCTCGGCCCGTCCTGGCTTGATCCCGAACAGCTGCTGCGGATGCTGGGCCCCTACGTGCTGGTGGGCCTGTGCCTGATCATCTTTGCCGAATGCGGACTGCTGGTCGGATTCTTCATGCCCGGCGACTCGTTGCTGTTCACCGCCGGACTGTTCGTCGCCAACGGCCTCATCGACACGCCGATCTGGCTGGTCTGCCTGCTGCTCACGGCCTGTGCGGTGCTGGGCAACGTCGTCGGCTACTACCTGGGCTACCGGGCCGGGCCAGTCCTGTTCGATCGGCCGGATTCCCGGCTGTTCAAACGGGAGTACGTGGACAAGACGCACGCCTTCTTCGACAAGTACGGGGCACGGGCGATCGTGCTGGGCCGGTTCGTCCCGATCGTGCGGACCTTCATCACGGCGGTTGCGGGAGTCGGCCGGATGGATCGCCGCAAGTACTTCACCTACTCGATTCTCGGTGGCGTCGGCTGGGCCACTGGAGTAACTCTGCTTGGCTTCTGGCTAGGCGGGATCACGTTCGTCCGGAATCACGTGGAGCTGATTCTGATCGGTATCGTCGCGCTATCGTTCGTGCCGATCCTCATCGAGGCGCTCAGGGCCCGCGCGCTGAGCCAGCGGACAGCGCGCTCCTTCAGGTAGCAAGATGGCGTCGATGCGACCTCACGACGCGCCGGTGAAACCCGGCGGCCACCGCGCCAGTCGCCGGGTCCGGCGAATCGCCGCTGGGGCCGTGCTGGGCGCGCTGGTAGCGCTGGTCGCGGTCGGTGTGCCGACGGGTAAGGCAGCGCTGCTCGCCATCGAGCCCACCCTGTCCCCCACCCCGAGTGCGCAGTCGCTGCGCGCGCCCGCACACACCTGCCTGACCTGGCAACTACCAGACGCCGCCGATGCCGCCGTGGTGAACTGTTCTGCCCCGCACCTCTTCGAGGTCACCGGGACGCTGGACCTCCAGGACTTTGACACCGGAGCCGCTTTCCCCGACCCGGCACGCTGGCAGCAGCTGGTGGCGCAGCGCTGCACCGAGCTCACCACCCAGGCGCTGGCCGACCACTTCGACCCGTTCGGCCGGTTCACCGTGGGAGCGATCAAACCCAGCGAGGCCGGCTGGCTGCGTGGAGACCGGACGCTGCGCTGCGGGGTCCAGTCGGCCGGCCGCACCGGAACGTTGTTCGCCACCACCGGCAACGCGCAAGCGCTGGACCAGTCCGACGTGCATCCGCCCGGCACCTGTCTCGGCAACGATGGCAAAGCGGTGGGTGACCCGGTCAACTGCGCGTTGCCCCACGCCATCGAGGTCGTCGGGGTCGTCGACCTCAAGGGCGCCTTCACCAAGGGCTACCCTGACGAAGCCGCGCAGGATCGGGTGCTGAACACCGAATGCACCGGGCTGGCGAAGGATTTTGCGGGGGGTCCCGCGGTGGTCGGCAATAAAGGGCTCACACTGTTCTGGGAGACGCTGCGGATGCAGAGCTGGCAAGCCGGGAGCACCCGGGTGGACTGCCGGCTCGGCGCTTTCCTACCCGACCGCTCGGGGTTCGCCCCGGTGACCGGCAGTGTGAAGGGGCCGGTTGAGGTGAGCAAACAGCCTGCCCCGGCTGCCCCGCGCAACCCCGGACCAGCACCCGTGGCGGCGCCTCCGGTAACCGCGGTCGACACTCCAGCTGCCCCACCGCCGTGATGGCCACCTGGCTGCCCGCGGACCGGTTCAACGAACTGGTGGCCGACGCGTTGGATCTGATCCCGGGCAAGCTCGCCGAGGCGATGGACAACGTGGTGGTGCTGGTGGAGCCGCGCAACCCCGACAATCCCGAGTTGTTAGGGCTCTACGAGGGGGTCGCGCTGACCATGCGAGACTCGCAATACAGCGGGATCCTGCCCGACCGGATCACCATCTACCGCGACGCCTTGCTCGACGTCTGCAGCGACGAGCAGCAGGTGGTGGAAGAGGTCGCGATCACCGTGGTGCACGAGGTGGCCCATCACTTCGGCATTCCCGAACATCGGCTGCACGAACTCGGCTGGGGTTAGCTCGGCGGCGTTCGACCGCTGAGCCCAGACATCGATTATTCGTGGTTCGGCGACCCCCGACAAGCCGGTCGATCCGTGCTGCACCTATCGCAGCCGGACACCGTGATCACCGTTTGTGTGACCGTGACGACAAGATCTGTCGTCCTAGTCACACAACCGGTAATCACGGGGCGGCTCAACCCAGGTCGATGTCGTCCCAGCGCAGGCAGCGCCAACCGGTCCCGTCGGCTTCCAGCAGCACGGTTGCGGCATTGGGCAGCAGCCGCGGCGCGGCGAACGAGCCCTCGACGTTGGCTGCTAGCGCGACGACGGCCAGCCGGGTCGCGGCACCATGGCTGACCAGCACGGCGGTACCGGCGCCCCGATGCGCGCGACGGA
>JAICSB010000006.1 GCA_025937115.1 Pseudonocardiaceae bacterium
GGAGAGTTTGCAACTCGCGAAGAAGGTCACTCTCCGCCAGATCCTCGGGCCGCACACCTGACACGTCGTCCTCCTCGCCGCCGCCACTTATCCGGTGACAGTAGCGCGCAGAGGCGTTGAATGAGGACGGTGAGCGTCGGCGTTCCAGCCCACTGTTCGGCTCCGGTTTACCCGGTGGGCGTGCTCGTGATGGGCGGTCGCAGCCAGCACGACTGGGAGCACACCGTGCCCAAGACCACCCGCGGCGGCCGCGGATCAGCGTCACCTACCGGCACACCTCAGCCGTTCACAGCACCGCGGCGATGAGCGCGACGAGCGGTGGCACGCTCTGGGCCAGCGCCCCGCCGAGACCTAACCGGTCGGCGATGAGCAGCACGAGGCCCCCGCGGCGCGTCGACCTCGAAAAGCTCGTAGTGACCGTCGGTGTGTCCCGCGTCGATCTTCACGGTGAGGACCGCGTCCAGGGCGGTGAGCTCGGCGCCTTCACCTGCGGCGGTGTGCTGAACCCGGTACCTCATGCCAACGACGTTACGAGATCGCTTCCTGGTCATGCGGCGAAGATCCATGGCTCCGCCGCCGCTGTGGCCGCCCTCGGTGGGCCGGCTGACGTCACATGCTGACCGTCCAGCTCAGCCGCAGTATGTAGCTCGCGGCGGCGGCTGCGGGCTGTCCCTTGGTGCGCCGTGGAGGCGGGTGCGTAAGGTGTCGGTCCGTAACCCGGAGACCACGATAGGTAAGGTGACGGCATGGCGCTTCGACAGCAGCAGCAGTTGTCCCCACGCCGCGAAGCTGTCACGTTGACTCGGAAGTCAGTCGCTCAGCGTCACAGTGATCAAGCAGAGAGGTGGCTGGACCGCACCACGTTCGAGGAGCTGATCCACCCGCCGCTGGCCGAGACCGTCGAGGCGTTGCGATCCGAATCCAAGACCCGAGTCGATCTCAAGGCCACCGTCACGCCAGTCCCGACGACGGTCGAAGCTTCCGAACTCTCCGGTGCCGACGTTCACGCACCGGCCCAGAGTCCGGTGCCACGGCGGCTGTCCATGGCCACCATCTCGCCGGGATCCGCAGACGTCCGGGAGCGCCGGCGTGCGCCGCGGCGGTTCACGCGGTTCGCGGCAGCGGGGATTCTCGCCCTCGTCGGGGGGGCGGCGTCCGTTCCGCTGATAACGGCTCACAGCGGCTCCATCGCTACGACCGCCGTCAGGAACCCGGCGCCGGTAGCCCCGGTGGCTGCCATCCCGGCACCGGACCTCGGCGACAGCCCGCCAGATGAAAACCTCAACGCAGCGCCCGCCGCCGCACCGAACACACCAGCCGAGGGCACCGCCCCGTCAGCCGTTACCCCGGTGCGCACACCTCAAACCGGTCGGAGCACCAGCCGATCCAGACCTCCGACCACCATGATGACCTCTCCTGCTCCGCGGACCCCCGAGATCCCGCCTGAGGCCTACGCCGTATGGTCGCGCATGGCTGAGCTCAGCGCGAATGATCAGGCCAGGACACGCTTTCATCGAGACGCTGCACCGCGCCGGTAACGTCCCGGGGTTATCAGTCCGCCCGCAAGTCATCAGGTGCGGCGTCGGGGACGAAAGGTGATAACGACCGGCACAGACGGGTGATCGTGGCTGCGGCCTGCGGCCACGTCGTGTGCGTCGGGTAGGTGGTGAAGACCACGACGATGCTGCGCTCGCCCGGACCGATCGTTCCGGTGGTGTGCAGCAGCGGGCTGACCAGGTCCGGCGGCTGGTTAGGTTCCTCCTTCATGGCGTGAACCGGTCCGGCGAACTCGCCCATACCGGCACGGTCTTCGAAGCACCGCTGGCCGTCCGGCACGGTCGCACCCCAACCCGACCAGCCCTGTTTGACACCCCACGGCCGGGCGAATACCTGCGGGATACCGAAAGACTGATCGCGGCCGTCCTCGGCGCACCGGGTCGAGGCGTGCAGGTTACCGATGATGAAGTCCCGATACTTGATAGGCGCCACGTCCAGGATGTAGTGATAAATCTTCGCGACGTCCGCGGCTGAAGTCACCGTGTAACCCCAGAATCCGCGCTGTTCGGGGGCTGGGGGCGACGTGTCCGGCAGCCCGATGAGCGTGGTCATCCGGTTGACGATGTCGGTGAACCCGCCCCGCACCCAGAAGACACTAGCCGCGTAATCCCAGCTGCCCCGCAGCATTGTGCGCAGCGCGAGGATGTCCATGCGCTGCCCATCGGTGGTGGCTTGCTCCAGGTCCAGTACCGGATCGTGCTGAAGGAGATAATCCAATGCGATGAGAAGTTTGACCACCGATGCTGTGCGAAACCGGACGTGCGGGTCCCGCACAACGATGAAGTCCTCTTGCTCTCGATCATAAACTGCGAAGCTGGTTGTGACACCCGGCGGCACTACCACCAAGGATCCGAGATCCTCGGCGCTCACCGGACCCGCCGCGGCCGGGGACGACCCAATGACGACGGTCGCGACGCAAACGAGCACGCTGGTTAGTCCGGCGCTCAGAAGTCTCACGATGCGGCATGCTAAACTATTGGCATTCGATGCGGAGCCGCGCTCACCGCGCCGCGGCACGCGTTTCAGCTACCGGCTTGGACCACCTTCAGCTCCGCCGAGACGGTACGCCCTGATGCCAGCCCGGTGACGGTGGCGGTGTAGTCCCCCGGAGGATCGTTGTCCCGGAGGGTGCCGCTCAAAGATCGGACCGGGTGACTTGTTGCCATCTGAGTCGGTGGAGAAGGCGCCCATCACGCCGTCGGACGGGCCGGTCCAGGAGAATCGCACGGCCTCCCCGGGAGAGAACCCCGAAGCGGTGACGAAGTAGGTATCACCAATCTTGACCTGGGCGGTCGATAACACCAACCGGGCCGCGCCGGTGCCCGTATGGACGATGAGCGGCTTCAGTAAGGCGAATGCCGAAGCCCCGACCGCGATGACCAATGCAGTCAGCAGTAGCCAGCGTCGCGGTCGGCGGCGATCGGTGCTAGACGCGCGGCCGGGTGAGGTGGCGCGTGGTCGAGTTGACCGTTGGACGGTCGCGGCGGATGGTGAGCGAGGCGGCACCGTCGTATCGCGCGCAACGACGTATTCGGGATTTATATCTATAACTGGGTGACCCAGCTCGTCGGCCGCGACCTCTGCGGCGTAGCGGCGGATCTGGTCATGCATGCGCCACCGCTCCGGCTGGCTGGACTCCAGCAGATGCATCCTTGCCAGCGCGTGACCAGTTCAGCGGCCGGGCGGGCGGGGTCATCGGCCATCAGCACAGCGATGATCTGCAACGCCAACAGCACATGCCCGCACAAGCGCGCCAACTCTGCGGCCGCCGCCGGATCTGCGCCCAGCCGGGGGTCGCCGGGACGACGGGTGCCCAGTAACTCGATGGCGAGGTCGAGTGTCAGCGCGTCAACCTCCAGTCGCCGCGCGCCGGGTAGCTCCTCCAGGGCATGCCGGGAGGTGATCAGGACCCGATGCGCCGCACCGGTGGGCAACAGCCGGATTACCTGGTCGGTGTCGTCGGCGTTGTCCACCACCAGCAGCACCGGCCGGGACACCTGGTCGAGATGAGACATCAGACTGTGGTAAGCGCTGGCCTGTTCATCGACGGTGGCCGGCAGGACAGCGACCGGCCAGTCCGCATCCAGGGCGCGCAGCAGCGAGACGTACGCCCGCTCCGGCGCCACCTGGGCGATCGCCTGGGGGTCATAGCCATGCAGGTGTCGACGATCACCGCCCCACCGGGAAACCAGCCGCGCTCGACCGCGGTCCGGGCCGCCTGCCAGGCCAGCGCGGACTTACCCACCCCAGCCATCCCCGACACGACTATCCCCGCCGGCGCCGCTGTGCGCCGCGGGTCAAGCAGGGCCAGCAGCGCGGCGAGTTCCTGATCGCGACGCACGAACCCGCACGACGACGGTTGATCCTCGACGGTAACCGGCATCACTACTGCAGCCGCGTGCGCCACCTCACGGACCAAGCTCGCCGCCACCGCTACTCCCGTTCACAGTCCTGTTGTGAGGGCCGCCCCATTAGGGCTCATGCACAGCCCGATGCAGAGGGATCAGAGCCAGCCGATACGGGCGCTGGTCAACTCCTCATCCCCTGACGCACTCGCCAACTGCCCCGCCTTCACCCGGTCAAGTAGCCTCCGCAGCGCGTCAATGATCTCGGGAACGGCCTGTCGGAGCGCGTCGGCGTCACCGCTGCCGACATCGACCGATGCCATCCCAGCGTGTTCAAGGAGGGCGTCGAGGTCCGATAGACGGGCACCCACCCAGTCAAGCGGTCGGGTTGCCAGCCCCTCGACGAAGCAACGCGGGCCCGGCTCCCACCCCCGGAAGGCCGGGTGATGGTGCGCACGGTCCAAGCTGCCTGGGGGGCCCGCTACCGCCTCCAACAGGTCAGCCCGCCACACGGGCCGGTCGACCATGATCGGCCGAGCCGAATAGATCGAGCCCTTCAACTCCCCCGGTTCGACCAGCCGTACCTCAAGGCGGACACCACGCTCAGCGCCCTCCTGGCCCGGCAACGGATCGGGGTCGACGAAGTACAAGTCACCCATCACCACACCGACTCGCTCGAACCCAAAGACGTAAAACATGACGCCCTCCTTGGTCTCGCCGCTGATCACACCAACAGCGAAGTATGGGCAAGGTGCCCCCAAACCGATCCTCAATGCTCCATTAGGGCGAAGCGTTCGCCAACTTTCCGCGGTGTCGCGTACCTTAACAAAAGGTTAATCGACAGTAAACTCTGGCTAGTTCTGTGACGATTGCATTGGGTACGGGCACAGTGTGTAACCGTGAAGCTCGTACGCACGTCTGAGGTTGTTGGGGAGAGTGACATCGTGGCTCGCCAAATGATCCTTACCGCGAAGTTTGCTGTTCAGGCCGACTGGACCGCTACCACTCAGGCCGTCGGGACACTTCTCGCCGTCTTGGTCGGCATTGTCGGGTTCATATTCGTGTGGGAGCAGATTCGCAATCTCAGACTGGAACTACAGTGTGAAGCCAACGGCAAGATTTACGCTGAGCACACCGAGATAATGAAAATATTCGTGGACAAGCCACATCTGAGACAGTACTTTTTTGAAAACGCTGAGATTGAGCAGGGCAGCACTGATTACGACGCGGTTCACGCCATTGCACATATGGTGTGCTGCTACTTCGAGCATGTACTGCTTCAGTTAGACAACGTCCCGAAGTTTGTTCGACAGGGTTGGGTAGATTATGCACGATTCATTTACCACCTCAGTCCGGCCACTCGTGCCTGCTTCGTGGACTATCGAAGATTCAATGTGTACGTGCAGGAAATGGATGAGATGCTGCAAGGCCATGGCACATTTACAATACCCGCACGCCAACGCCGCAGACGCGCCGCCCCTGCCATGATATTCCCGACGCGATTGGATGGTGCAACGGCGGCGGAGGTTACTGGCACCGCAGCCTTACGCAAGACATCAGCACAGTGATAGCGATAAGGGCACGGCGGGTGTTCGACGGTGAACGGATTGTGCCCGACGCTGAGGCGGTGCTTATCGAGCGCACTCGTATTGTCGGCGTTGCCCCATCCGGGATGCCACTGCCCGAAGGATGCGACGTGGTCGATTTCCCGGACGCGACGCTGCTACCCGGATTGATCGATACGCACGTGCATCTCTGCGGCGATGGCGGCCACGGCGCGCTCGACCGCCTGCCCACTTTCAGTGCTGAGGAGATGACTGCGGTCATCGAGGATTCGCTGCGTGCCCACCTCGCTTCCGGGGTGACGACGGTGCGGGACCTCGGGGACCGAAGCTGGGCGGTGATCGACTGGCGCGACCGCAACCGGGGCGATACCGGAATGCCGACCGCGGGGCCGCCGATCACGAGCCCGGGTGGGCATTGCTGGAACATGGGTGGCCAGGCCCGAGGCGTCGATGAGTTGTGCCGTGCGGTGCAGCACCGCGCCGAGCGGGGTGTGGACATCGTGAAGATCATGGCCAGCGGTGGCATCAGCACGCCGGGCACTGATGCGTTCGTTCCCCAGTTCACCATCGAGGAGCTGCGTGCGGTCGTTGGCGCAGCACACGGCGCTGGGTTGCTCGTCACCGCCCATGCGCATCCTCTGACGGCGATCCGAGATGCGGTCGCTGCCGGCGTCGACGCCATCGAGCACGGCACGTTCGCCACCGAAACCGGGATCGAGCTGCCCGACACCGTCGTCGCGTCCTTGGTCGAGTCCGCGATCCCGGTCTGCCCCACGCTGGGCAAAGCATGGGGTGTCGTCCTTACGCCTGCTTCTCTGGAGTTCCTGCGTAAGACCGGGCTGACCTACCAGGTGCGGGTGCAGACCGTTGGCCAGTTGCACCGGGCCGGGGTGTACCTGGTGTCCGGCTCCGACGGCGGTATCAACCCGAGTAGGCGACACGGCGGGCTGCCCGAGGCGGTGATCGATCTTGTTGCTGGTGGCGTGTGCACCGCCGATGCCCTCGCGTCGGCTACCGCACTCGCAGCCAAGGCGTGCGGCGTCGCTGATCGGAAAGGTTGTCTAGCGGCGGACTTCGATGCCGACTTGCTCCTCGTCGATGGCGACCCGTTGGCCGATATCACTGCCCTGCGAAACCCGGCAGCCGTCTACCTGCGCGGCCACCGCACAACGTGAACGCGCCGGGTCGCGGCGTCGGACAACGCCCGACCACTGCCCACCGATTGCGTGATCACCTCCGACCCTCCCGTTGTGCGGTCAGGACCACCGCCGGTTCGGCCGCTTGCCATGCGGCAGTGCCGCCATCTGGCATGTACTACGAGGAATGGCTGCTAGCGGCGTTGCGCGCTGGCGGTCAGCGAGTCCGGTGCGTGAGGGCTGTTGTCGAGAGTTGAGTGGTTATCTTGCTCCGGGCGACGGTGACCGTTACCTGTCTGCTGGAACACCAGTGCGAGCTCGGCGCCCGAGTCGAGGAGTAGCAGCAACGGCTGACCGAGTTGGATTCGCGCTGGTGCGCGATTTTTCCTGCCGGCCCGGTAAGTTGATCTCCTGGGAGTCGGTAGTGTCGGATCGAGCGGCAAAGCAGCCCGGGTACCCTCCGTGATTTCGGTCGATCGTACCGTTTTTTCCGCTTTATCGATCCGTCGCCTGTCGCGTCTAGCCAGCAAGGCAAGACCGGCAACTCCTATGACCACACAGGACAATCCTACGATAAGTAGGACCATCGCCAATGCCAGCGTCTGGATTATTTGTCCCATTTTGGGTGATCCTCTCGTGCCCACGAGATCGGAGTTGGACGGACCCGGAATGCCCGAGACAGGCATTCCGGCCACGGATACTCCTGCATTCTCTCCACAAACCCTTGCCCATGCCAGTGAAGCAACCAGACAAATCGAATGAAAGTGCCCGCTCGACGATGCCACCCGGGGCAGCTCCGACTGGGGGCTTCGCGGCGAGGTAATCCTCACCAGGTGGTCGCCGAGTTTCGACCTCAGGGTTGTCGAAGGCGCAATAGACCGCCGTAGTGTCGAACTCGGCGACGAGACGGCGCTGACCGAAGCAGTCCCCGGCGACCGCCAACGATCGTAGGCGAATGCCACCAGAATTGCGCCGGGAGCCGACCGGTCGGGGATCGGCAAGCGGTACAAAGTCGACGAAGGCGAGGAGTGTCAGGGCCGGAGCCCGGCGATCAGCTCCTCGATCTCTGCTGGTGTGGCCCGGCGGGCAGCGTTCCAGTCGTCGACGGCGTGCCACGGCACCTCATCCGGCGTCTCCGGCCACCTGGGAAGCAGGTGGACGTGTAGGTGGCCGACCGTCGCTACATAGACGCGGGCTGCGCCCAGGTCCTTCAGGGCGCGAGAGCCAACGCTGATGGCCGCTCCGACTGCTGCGGCCTCCTCGGAGGTCAAAGCTGCGAAGTCAGCGGCATGTCGCCTCGGGCAGACGAGGAGGTGACCGGCGTAGGGCAGCGTCTCCTCAGAAGAGGGAGACCGGTGGAAGATCGCCACTAGACCTGCGTCGACGAGTCCCCCCGGCCACCTCAGTCGATGCGGTTCGAGCGGATCCGACAGACGTGTTTCGACCTCCCGGACGCACTGCCAGTCCATGTCGATGCGGCACGGCTCGATCGTCGTGTGCCCATTTACTGGACCGTCGTAGGACCGAACAGCCGGTGGGTAGAGACGAAACCGATGTAGCGCCGGTGAGGGGACGTCGGCCAGCCCCGCCGTGACCAGACAAATGCAACCAGCCGCAGAGATGTCGATTACCGACTGGAACCCCAAGTGAGACCCTGCGCGAGAACTGCGCCGCGCCAGTGGCACCACGCACCGGCTGGGCCTCATCTGGTGTTAATGCACGGTCACGTATTTAGGTCGAATCAGTGCGTGGGTTCGAAGGTCAGCAGTGCGGAGTGGCCGCCAGGTCCGTGTGGGACGGGGTAGTAGCTGCGGCCGGTGGTGGGGTCGATGGCCACGACGTGAGCGTTGTCGGCGAGGTGGGTCCGGTCGCTCACGGTCAGCAGACGGTCGTGCTGGTCAAGGATGGTGAGCCAGCCGCTTTCCGCGGCGACGTAGAGGCGATGCGCGGCGGGGTCGTAGGCCAGGACATCGGGATCCTGGCCCACGGGGTACTGGCCCGTGACTCGCCAAGTCCTCAGGTCCAGGATGAGCACAGTGGCGTTGCTATCGCAGGCGATGAAGGCCAGCCGGTCGGCGGCATCCAGGGCCAGGCCGTGGTCATGGTCACAGCCGGGCAGCGGGACCTGGCGGAGCACGACCAGGGTGGTCGGGTCGATGACGGCCAGGGTGTTGCGGCTTTGGACATCGACCAGGATTTGCTTGGCGATCGGGTCGTAGGCGACGTTGCCGGCCTCGCCGCCAACAGCGACGGTGCCGCGGGGTGCGCCGGTGGAGGCGTTGATGACACTTTCCGATCCACCGGTTTCGTTGCTGGTCCACATGGTGTCGTGGTCGGGGTCATAGGCCAGGCCATCGGGATAGTCACCGGTCGGGGTACGAGCCAGAACGGCTCCGGTGTCTTCATCCAGGCTGGCCATGGTGTTGGCGGCGGTAGCGGTGGCGTAGACCCGGTGGTGCTGTGGGACGACCAGGACGCCGTGCACCCCGGGTAGGTCGCCGATGGTGCGTACCACCCGGTTGGCACGCAGGTCGACTTCGACGACTTCGCTAGCGCCCAGGTGGGCGATGAAGAGCAGTCCGCGGCTGGAATCGAGGCTGGCATAGTCGAAACGCGAGGCATCGCCGGGCAGCGGCAGCTGGCCGACAAAATGTAGCGCCCTAGGGGTTGAGGCCGGCGCGGTTGAGGCGGTGCTGGCGGGCGTCGTCGGGTTGCTACAGCTCAGGAGTAGGGCCGCCAGACCGGCAGCCAGGATCCCGGCGCGGTGAGGCCGCGAGTCCAACCTGGCCTGTGTCATCAGACCTCCGCCTTATCAGATCAGATCTTGACACCCGATCACCCGATTGACCATTCCATACACCACTCCAAGGTGGTAAAGCTGAAGCGAGCGTGGCACGTGCCCGGGGAGGGGTGGATATGCGCTCGCATCCCGAATCCGAGGGGAACAGACCGGTGTCGCGGCGGGCCCTGCTCTCCACTGGCGCGGTCGCAGCCGCAGGCCTGGCGGCGACGGGGGCCGCGGGTTGCGGGGTCACCGAACCCAGGTCTGCGACCGCGGGAGGCACGGTTGACAAGCCCCACCCGACACCGCGTGAGTTCGTGCTCGTGATCTGGGGCATGAAGCCCTATCCGGTACCGCAGGGTGAGACGGCCCCGGCCATCACCTCCGACGAGAAGTGGCAGCACATGCCTATCGGCCCTGAGGGCGCCATCATGGCCTCAGTTCACCACTTCGTGCCACACACGTTCACGGTGAACAAGGGGGACACCGTGAAACTCACGGTGATGAACCTGGGCCTGCATTACCATGGTTTCGCTATTCCCGACTACGACATTGATTTCTTGACGGGCGGCCACAACATCGTTGGTGAGCGAGGCCCCAATTCGGGTCCGATCGCAGGAACCGTGACCGGCGGCCCTCAGGCCCGCACCGTCACCTTCGTTGCCGACCGAGTGGGAATCGCCGATTTCATGTGCAATCTTCCGTACGATAAAGAGCGTCAGTACTGCAATCCACTCCACCCAATGATCCATGGACAGCTGCTCGTGCTCGGCACCTACTGAACAGATCGCAAATGGTTAGACTTCTGCGTTATTTGTGATTTACTGTCGTCCTGCTTGATAACGATGACCGGAAGTTGGATTAGCAGACCTGTGCAGACCATTCAGGCGCTCCTGGAACTCACTGCGGAGCGTTGCGCATCGCGGCTGCGGATTTGAGAGCGAGCGCGACGATGGTCAGTGTTGGTTGTACCGTGAGGGGTCCGGTCGAAGCGGCCGTTGGCCTGGTCGGTGCCCATGGCGTTGAACCAGAAGATGTTGGCGATCTTTCGTCTTCGGTGCCGTGGGCCAGCTCTGGGGCGAGATCCCGGATGTTGGGGGTCTTACCCCGGAGCCAGCCACCGATGAGGGCTTGCAGTAGCGGTTCGCGGTCCAGCGCGTTGCCCAGCACCTGCAACCCGGCGGCGGTGACGGAGGCGAACATCGTGGGGATACCGCTGTCCTCGACGGTCATGTGGAGCTTGCCGTCGGCGAACATGACGTGGGAGGTGTTCGTCGGCCCCCGGGTCGGGAAGATCGGGAACAGGTCGTTTTGTCCCGGCTCGGTGGGGAGCACGGCGAACCCGGAGAAGTCGCCGTTGGAGGAGAACCGGGTTCCGAGGTGTCGCTGAGGGACAGGCCGTGCCGCTGGGAGCGCAACAGCAGCTCGGTGCTGCCCAGCGTGCCCGCGGCGACAACCACGACGGGCGCGGTGACGGCCTGGGCGGGCAACTCGGCGCGGTCGTCCCAGCTGTGGGTGGCTCGCAGATCTCGGTAAAAGATCTCATAGCCGCCGTCGTCTAGCGGGTGGATCGCGTCGACCTCGGTCAAGCTTCGCAGCGTCACGTCGGGTCTGGGTCCGGGGCCTGGTGGGTCCAGCAGCGCGTTGATGATGGTCTTGTTGAGTGGGTGGCGGGGATGCACTCTCAGGTGGCTTGGTCATCGAGCCGCACCTCTGCTGGGCCGACGGGTGACCGCTGACCGGCACCGGGGTTGGGCGGAGCGGGCCCAAGAGGCGCCTGTTGTTGCGGGCGCCTCTGGTCGGCGTGGACGGTGGCCTCGGTGGGGCGGTTTGGGTCGGTGGGCAGGGTGAGGGTGACTTCGGCGCCGCCGGCGGGGTGGTTGGTGGCGTGGGCGCTGCCGCCGTGGCGGCGGGCGATCGCGGCGACGATGGCGAGGCCAAGCAGGGGGCCGCAGACGGTGCGGGCGGTGTCCGGGCGGCTGAAACGCTCGAATGCGCGGGGCAGGAACTCGGGGGGAAACCCTGGTCCACGGTCGCGGACAGCGACCACGACGTGGTCGCCGAGGCTGGCGGCGCTGATGGTGATCACGCCGGCGCCGTGGCGCAGCGCGTTGTCAACCAGGTTGTCCACCGCCCGAGCCAGCTGCCGGCCATCGACGGGGGCGGTGAGGTGGTCTTCGCAGTGCACCTGGATGGATCTGGCGGCGGCCACACCGTGATAGCGCCGGGCGACGGTCTGCAGCAGCGGACCCAACGGGGTCGCCTCGATGACGACGGCTTGGCTGCGGTCGGTGCTGGCCAGCAGCAGGAGGTCTTCGGCCAAGGTGACCAACCGGTTGGTTTCCTCCAGAGCCGACCGCAGCGCGGTGTCGGTTTCGCCGGCGGTCCGGGGACCACTCAGCGCGAGCTCTAGTTCGGTCTTGAGCAGGCTCAACGGGGTACGCAGCTCGTGGCTGGCATCAGCGGTGAAGTCCCGTTCATGGGTCAACGCGGTCTGCAGCCTGTCGAGCATGTCTTTGAGAGTGGCGCCGAGCCGGGCGATCTCGTCCCGGGAGGGGGGCACCGGCAGCCGATCGGTGGGTGTTTCGGCGGTGATCGCGGCGGCGCGGGCCCGCATCCGCTCCACCGGACGCAGCGCGCCCCCGGTCAGTAGGTAGGCGCCGCCGGCGGCGGCGAGCAGCACCAATGGCAGCGCGAGTGCAAGCTCCGAGCGCAGATCACCCAGGGCGTTATCGCGCCCGGCGAGGCTGGCGGCCACCACCACCACATCAGCGCGGTTGGTGCTGACCATCGCGAGCACCCGGGCGCGTCCAGGCAACCCATCGAGGTGATCGCGGTCCACGCGCAGCGGTTGGCTGCGGGTCGCGGACAGCGCGGCCGGGTCCAGAACCGGACGGGTCCCCGCCCCAGGGGAACCGGCCAGTACCTGCCCCGTCGGGGTGATGACCTGCTCAAGGGTGTCGCGATCGCTGGGCAGCAGACCACTGTGGGGTGGGCTGGTCGCCAGGTCGTGGACGCGAGCCTCCAAGCCCTGGTCGAGGGCTTCGTCCAGGGCGGCGGCGAAGTGTATGACCGAGCCGATGCCGACCCCGGCGAGCACAGCCGCCATCAGCGTGGTGAACACCGCAGTCAGGCGCAGTCGGACCGGCAGCTGCCGCATCAGGCCTCCCGGACGGCCGCGGCACGCCGGTCCGCCTCGGGTCTGCCGCCGTCGCGGCGAAGCCGGTAACCCGCACCGCGCACCGTCTCCACCGACGCCACCCGGAACGGCCGGTCGATCTTGTCTCGCAGTGACCGGATGTGCACATCGACAACGTTGGAACGGTGGTGGTAGGCGAAATCCCAGCAGTGCGCGAGCAGAGCTTCCCGGCTAAGCACCGTGCCAAGGTGGCGCAACAGCACCTCCAACAGCGCGAATTCCTTCGCCGTCAAGGTGATCTCGCTTTGGCCACGTCGGACGTGCCGGGTCGCCGGTTCTAAGACGAGGTCACCAGCGACTAGCACAGTGGGCCGCTCGATGGCGCCGCGACGAGTCAAAGCGCGCAACCGAGCCCCGAGCTCAGCCAAGCTGAACGGCTTGGTCAGATAGTCATCCGCGCCACCGTCGAGGCCCCGGACGCGGTCGGCGACCCCGTCGCGGGCGGTCAGCAGCAGCACCGGAGTCCACACCCCGGACCGCCGCAGACGCTCGCACACCTCCAGGCCCGAAACTCCCGGCAACATCACGTCGAGCACGATCACGTCATAGTCGGCGCTTCCCGCGTGAGCCAGCGCGCTGTCCCCGTCACCGGCATTGTCGACGGCGTAGCCCTGCTCGATCAGCGCGCGGCGCAGCAACCCGGCCATCTTCGGCTCGTCTTCCACCACCAGCGCCCTCATCCCGACCCTCTCTTCTCCACGGTGGGCGTCAACCGGCCCAGCGTGGCCGCCGTCGATGAAGACCACATGAAGTGTCACCCGATACGGCCGCCTTCATCGCGGCTTCATCCTCACCCCGTAGACCTTGCTGGGTCACGACGATTCACGGCAGCGGGGAGACAGGCAGCGATGACCACCCATACAGCGACCACCGGACATCGATACGGCCACCGGATCGCGTACCTGAGCACGGTGCTGGTCGGGCTGGTCGTGCTCACGGGCTGCACTACTACCCCGCCGCCCACCGGCTCCACCGCTGGCAGGGTGGCGGCGAGTCCGCAGGCGGCCCAGCACGACTGGAGCCCAATAAGCGCCGCCTTGCACAAGACCGGCAGCGCCCAGCCCGGCGGGGTCTACCGGGTGAACTTCCCCCGCACCGACCTGTCGGTGACCTCCGACGGGGTACTCATTCGGCCAGCGCTGTCGCTGGGCAGCTACTTCACCTTCTCCCCGCTGCCCACCAACCCGACCACCGCCACCGGCGGCCAGCAGGTGATGGCCATGGGTGACCTGGTCCTCACCGAACCGGAAACCCAACCGGTCCTCGCTCGCCTCGCCCAAGGCGGCCTGACCATTACCGCCATCCACAAACATCTGCGCAACGAAACCCCCCGACTGTGGTGGGTCCACGTGCACGGCATGGGTAATCAGGACCAGCTGGCAGCAGCGCTGCGCTCCGCGCTGGACCTGACCGCCACCCCCGCCACGGCACCAGCCAGCTCTACAGCCCCGCTCGATCTCGACACCGCAGCGCTGGACACGATCATGGGCCGCACCGGCACTGTCGACGGCGGGGTCTACAAATACACCCTCACCCGCGCCGAACCCATCACCGAGAACTCCCTGACCCTGCCCGCCGCGATGGGCGTTACCACCTCTATCGGCTTCCAACCCACCGGCGCCGGCAAGGCCGCCATCAACGGCGACATCGCGATGACCGCCAACGAGGTGCCCGCCGTCCTGGCCACCCTTCGCCAAGCCGACATCGACGTCGTCTCACTCCACAACCACAGCCTCGACGAAACCCCCAGACTGTTCTACCTGCACTTCTGGGCCAACGCCGATGCCCCCACCCTCGCCCGAGGCCTCCGCAATGCCCTCGACCGCACCCACAGCGCCCCACCCACTCGCTGAGACCCTCACGTGGCCAAGGACCAGCATCTACAGCTGAAGCGAGCAGCGCACCGGCCTGGCAGCTCGAATGGAACGGAAGACCGTTGATGATCTTCAGTACCGTGCACATTGCGCTCACCGCGGCGATCAGTGGGCTGCTCGCGTTCGCCGCCGGGCTCTGGCGACTACCCCGCAGCGCCTGGCCCGACGCCCTCGCGGTCGCCCTGCTCACCGGGTTGGCAGTGTTGCTGTGGCGGCTCTCGGCGAACATGCCCGCGCTCAACGATGACGGGCTACCCGGCTTCTCCGCCAACGACTGGGCCGCCCCTGTCCTTACTTACGTGTTTCTGTCCGGCTATGCCGACCTGCGCATCCCGGCGGATCCGGTTCGCTACCGCCAGACCCAGGCGCTGGCGACCCTGGCCGCCCTCGCCGTCAACGTCATCACCATCTGACGCGCCCACACTGGGTTGACCACCCTCGATTCGTATCACGACGCGGGATCGGCGTCTCTATTACAACAGCGAAGGCCAGCGGGGGCCAGCCGTCCCGTCAGCGGACGAGAAGAGATGATCATGACAGCCCAGACTCCGCAGTACACCGATTTCAGCAAGGATGTGCTCGGGCGTTACGTCTGCAACGGGCTGGATGAAGCCCTCGCGAGCACGACCGGTACCAACGCCCACCCCTTCGATCTGATCATCGTCGGCGGCGGTTCGTTCGGGGCCGCCCTTGCGCAGCACTTGCTCTACCTCGACACCTTTCGGGTCCATCGCATCCTGGTGCTTGAGGCGGGCCCGTTCGTCCTGCCCGAGCATGTCCAGAACCTGCCGACGCTCGGGCTGGCAGCGCCGGGGCCGGTCGCCGTCGACCCTGGCGTGCCGCGGGCCGAGGTCTGGGGCCTTCCCTGGCGCACGAACATTGACGAGGGCTTCCCGGGCCTGGCGTACTGCACTGGTGGTCGCTCGTTATTCTGGGGCGGCTGGTCACCCCAGTTACTCGAGGAGGAAACCCCGGCAGATCTCTGGCCGGCGTCTGTACTCAGTGACCTGCGTGGGTCTGGCGCATTCACGGGTTATTTCGCTGAAGCTGCTGAACAGATCGGCGTGACCCAGACCAATGATTTCGTCTTCGGTTTGATGCATCGGGCGATGCGCAAACAACTTTTCGACGGGCTGCAGGCCGGCACTGTGGTCGATGCGATTCCGCTAGTGGACTTGCCGCTTGCCCCGTTGAGCCGCGATCCGAAGGTGCCGATCGACGAGCAGAAGTTAGAAGCTCCCCTGGCCGTGCAGGGCCGTCCCCCGCGGGCTGGTTTCTTCCCGCTCAACAAGTTCAGCAGCGTGCCGTTGCTTATTCGTGCGGTGCGTGAGGCTCAGGCCGAGTCCGGCAACGACGACCGGCTGAAGCGGTTGATGGTCGTACCGAACTGCCATGTGACGAGCCTTGAGACCGCGGTCGATCAGGGAGTGGGTCAGGTCCGGGTGGTGCGCACCAACCTCGGCTCGATCACAGTCCCGGAGCGGGGGGTGGTCGTACTGGCGGCCGGGACGATTGAGAGCACGCGCCTTGCGCTGCTGTCGTTTATGGGCACGTTGGGTTACGAACACATGGGCACCAACCTCCTGGCCCACTTGCGGTCCAATATGACCTTCCGTATCCCGCGGGACGCCCTCCAGCACCTCCCTGCCGGCGTGACCAACCTCCAGGCGTCCGCGTTGTTCGTGAAAGGCCGGAAAGTCCATGACGACGGCACCCGGAGTTACTTCCACTTGCAGATCACCGCAGCCGGGTTCGCTGGGGTCGGCGGAGCGAACGCCGAGGCCGAGCTGTTCCAAAAGATCCCCGACATAGACACTGTCGATAACTTCCGGTCTATCGACGATGACCATGTGGTGATCACGGTGCGTGGCGTCGGTGAAATGCAGCCTCTCAACCCGGCAGGCAATGTCACCCTGTCCACCGAGAGCGACGAGTTCAACATTCCTCGCGCATTTGTCCAGCTCGGCAACCCGAAGGGACCCGTCAACCCAGGGGAAAGTGCCCAGACGGCCAACGACCGGAGACTGTGGGACGCGATGGACGCAGCGGCGAATCAAGTGAGAGACATTCTCGCCAACGGCGGCCCCTTCGATGACCTCGGGCACGTCCGCGACGGCTTGGGCACCACTCATCATGAGGTCGGCACGCTGCGGATGGGCATCAGTCCAGCGGCCGCGGTCACCACCGCGAACGCCCGCTTCCACCAGGTCGTTAACGCTTACGCGGCCGGACCGGCCCTGTTGCCTTCCACCGGATCTCCGAGCCCGATGCTGTCCTGTGTCGGTCTCGCCCGCCGACTCGCCTCCCATCTGGTCGCACCCTTGCCGCCGCCAGCGCTCGAGAACGGGTTCCAATGGTTGTTCGACGGTTCGGCGGCGTCCCTTGCAGGCTGGCAGCAGGCAGGGCCTGGAAGCTTCGAGCTCATCCCGGGTGAGAACGTCATCGTTGCACGTCCGGGGAATGACATCGGCCTACTGACCTATGTACCAGAGGCCTTTCGTAATTTTATCGTGCGCCTACAGTTCCGGATTGATGGCCGCGGTGACAACTCAGGAATATTTGTACGTTTCCGCGATCCTCGCCTTCCCGCGCCTGACCTCAACGATCCCAGAGTCGCCGCGAACCCTGCTTGGATCGCGGTCGACACAGGATTCGAGATCCAGATTGACGATCTGGCACAGCCCGACCACGCCGACTTCCATCGCACCGGTGCCATCTACGACATCGACATCGGACCCGAGGCCGGCAAACAACAGTACCAGCGGGGATCAGCACTTCAACCAGGGGAGTGGAACGATCTGGAAATCGAGGTAACAGGAGACGACTACACCGTCAACCTGAACGGTTATCGCACATCCACCTTCCTCAACAAAGACCCAAACCGCGGGCAACCCGCCGGCGGGATCCCCCCGTCCGGATACCTCGGCCTCCAACAGCACACCGGCGCCGTCGCCTTCCGAGCAATCCGCCTCCAGAAACTAGCCGGGTAGGACGACCGCCATGCGGGTCCTTCACCTCACCACCGAGTACCCACCGGTGATCTATGGGGGCCTGGGAACAGCCGTCGGCGGCTGGGCCACTGCCTCCGCGCAGGCCGGCATCACCGTCGGCGTGTTCCTGGTCGAGGGGACCCTGCTGGCCGAGGGCGCCAGTCACTACGGGGCACCCCACACACAGGGCCGCGGACCCGCGCAGCCGGTCGTTGACCGCCAGGGTGTCATATTCTTCCAGGCATCCTGGGCCGACGCGGCCCAGGTCGGGGTCCGCCTAGTACATACCTGGAAACCAGATATTGTCCACCTGCACACGGCCATGCTCTGGTACGTGGCCGACGCGATTCGTCGTGCTACCGGCATGCCAGTTGTCTACCACGTCCACTCCGTTGACCGCGCCGAGTATGAAATCGGACAAGAGCCCAATCAGTGGCTCGCGCATAGCCAAGCCCAGGAGGCCGCTATCGCGGACTCCGATCGTCTCATCGCGATCTCCCAGAGCGAGCGCGACCTACTTATCCAGTACTACCCGACCTGCCAGGACCGTATCACCACTGTTGGTAATGGCATCGCCAGCAACACGGGCATGGCAGGACAGGCCACGGCGCGGCGCAGTCGAGGTCGGCTAACTGTCCTTTACAGCGGTCGACTGGTCGAGCGGAAAGGAATCCGTGACCTGACTGCGGCGATCCCGCGCGTTCTCCAAGTCGCACCCTCGACCCGCTTCGTCTTCGCGGGTGGGCCACCCGGCGCGTCTGGAGCACAGCTTGCTTCTGAGTGGCTTCTACCCCAGCTATACAACTTCGTCGGCACCAACATCCACTTCACCGGCTGGCTCGCGCCTGATGAGTTAGCAAAGTGGTATCAGCTCGCCCACGTGCTAGTGGTACCCAGCCGCTACGAGCCGTTCGGAATGGTCGTACTCGAGGGCATGCTGCACGTCCTACCGATCATTGCTTGCGATGCCGGTGGACCCGCGGAGATCCTCGAACATGGTAGAACAGGGCTGCTCTTCCCGCCAAAAAATGTTGATCTCCTCACCAATCACATCATAGCGCTCGTCCATAATCCCGCACTGCGCTCCCGCTTGGGTCGGACAGCGGCACTCGAGGTCCACGACGTCTGGGGATGGCCGCGGCTGGTAGCCAAGATGCGCCAAGTCTACGATCAGCTTGTCACTCGGGCCCGTGGCGCCGTGGTTGCTGCGTGAGCCAGGGTTTTCTTCCGCAACGAAGCCGGCAGGACGTTGAGGTTTCGAGGTTTCGAGGTGAGCCGGACGGGTACAAGCAGCGTGCAGCGCTCAGCAGATCCGCTGGGCGAGGAGTTCCTCCTCGTGAAACCTCCCTGGAGCCGCGCGATGGACGTCGAGCAGAGCCTCACACAGATCGAACGGTGTCGGTATCCAAGCGGCCTCTACAGCGCAGTGCCCGCAGACAGTACTGTCATGGTGCCGATCTACAGGAGCGTCTGGATACGCGACACCATCTACACGCTTATGGCATACGAAGCCCTCGGCGACGTGGATCGGCTTCGGGACGGCGTTCATGCGCTGCTCGACCGCATCCTGCTGCGATGGTCCTACCGGCTCGACTGGCGTATCGTGCAAGGCTTACCCGAGACCGAGATGGAGTATCTGCACCCTCGCTATGACGCCGAAGGCAATGAGATCTACTCCGAGCTTTGGGGTCTCCGGCAAGACGACGCTGTCGGCCTCGTGATTTGGGCGCTTGCCCGCTGGCAAGAGCGATTCGAGGTCTTCCGGACCGACTACACCGACTTCCACCTCGTCCAGAAGCTCATCTGGTACTGCGATCGAATCCTTGTCCCGCATATACCCGACAACGGCATGTGGGAAGAAGAAGGTGCGACAAAGACGGTCCACTTGTCCTCAGTCGCCGCCGTCGCCGCCGGACTGACACAGGCCGCCCGGATCGGGATCAAGGATATTCCATATCGTCTGCGGACGGACACGATGGTAAGGCTTGCCGAGCAAGGTGGGCACGAATCCGATCACCACGCGACTGACCTCGCCCTCCTAACCCTGATATGGCCACTCGGCGACGACCTTCCGATCCCTCGATCAACCCAGCGCGACATAGTCCTTCGCGTCGAGAAGGAACTCCTTGGTACTCGCGGTGTCGTCCGCTATCCGCAAGACACCTACCACGCATGTCATGAAGGACCACCAGAGTGGACTATGGGGCTAGGCTTCCTCGCTCTCGCCTGGGACGCCCTTGGCGAGCCCGAACGCAGCCAATGGTACTTGCACCGACTCGAGTCAACCGCCACCAACAACGGCGAACTACCGGAAAGCTGGTGCCGGGATCCGGACCATGCTCAATATTACAACTCCCCACTGTGCTGGTCACACGCCCTGCACGTCGTGGCTTCGACCAGACTCGGACACCGCGCTGCCAAAGCACATCGATCGCACGTGACTAAACGACGGACGGGATAGGAGAGCGCAGCATCGAATGAAGACACACAGTCCACCTGTGAAAATGAGCTTGACCTCTAGCGCGGACACCTCACCTGAGCGGCTCCGCCGGTATTAGGGCAAGACTATGGAAGCGCCGAGCGTCAGCCGCATATTCATAGTGAGCCCTATTTGGCCAGCGTCATCTGAGCTTGAGGCGGCTCTGTCACTATTTGAGCGTACAGCTGCCGTTGGACGTGGGCCAACGCTCCATTGCCTCCGCCGTCCGACCGCCCGGCGCTGCGCGGGGACCAGCCACTGCGCTGACGTTAACGGAGACGAGGCCCTGCCCTGCCGCCTTACGCGGTGCAACTGAGACCCAAATTGAGACCCACTAGGGAGCGTCGGGTGAGTCGTGGATTTGAGTCACCCGGCGTTTCTCCTGGTAGTTGGCGGTAGCGGTGGGATTTGAACCCACGGAGGGCGTGAACCCTCACGCGTTTTCGAGGTCTGCGACGCACAATTCAGCACTGATCATCCAGGGTGTTCCAGCAGGTCAATCGACCGGAGTGGTCCCCGGCGATCGTGGGCGAGCGTGGGCGAATGCCACCAGTATTGCGCCGTGGGAGCCCCAGTTCGGGGGTCGCTCGCCAGCCGGGCAGCCACGTGGAACCACCGACTTGGAGCGGACACTGCCGCTCCCCCACCTAGATCACCCCAGGGAGGCAATCTCAGCGCCTCTCCGGCACTCATGATCCATCGGGTTGTGGAGGCTACTGACATCAACGTCGTAGCTACTGAGTGGAGCGCCACCAGCACTTAAGGACCAGACCGAGATCACCGTCGGATCATCTCCTTGAGTGACTCCTCCTTGTATCCCGCAGTGTGGTCGCCCGAGAGATGGGCGTCGAGCCCACGGCAAGCTCTCCCACAAGAGGATCCGCTTACCTGCCACGTTCAACCTCGGCGCGCGCCCACGAGACCGTCCGCACGTCTGCCGATGAGCGCGCTGTGCCTCAGGGTGCCGGCAGGCTTACTTGGCTACCGGCTTCCCGACAACGGGAATTGCGTTCATGCCCTGTTCTGGGGCGCAGCCGCGAGGTGAGGCGCGGTACAGCGAGCGTGGCGGCGAAGTTGACCAGGTGGTCGGCAGGAACGCGACACCGGGCGGTGTAGGCGCCGACGCGCTCCCGGCTTGCGAACAACCGCAGCGGCATTACCGGCTGCGCCGCGGCACCCCGGCACGCCCATCAACGGAAACAACCGAACCAGAACTCAACACTTTCAATTGAAGATCAGCTCACAACGTTCATGAATCACCAGGGTTAGTGGGCGAGGTCCAGGACGGTCAGCGTTTTGCCGTCGAGGTTGCTTACGTAGGCTTCGCGGCTGTTGGGTACCAGCGCAATGCTGGTCGGGCCGGGCCCGGTAGGGATGGTCGTGGTGACCCGGTTGGTCGTCGAGTCAATCACCGAGACGGTGCTGCTGCCCTGGTTGACGGCATAGGCGAATCGGCCATCCGGAGCCCAGGCGATGTCTTGGGGATTTCGTCCGACCGGGATGGTGGCGATGACCTTCTGAGTTGTGGTGTCGATGACCGAGACGGAGGCTGAATCGAAGTTCACGTTGGCAACGAGAGGGCGGTGGGGGTTTACCGCGACGCTATGCGGGCTCATTCCGACCGGGATGGTGTTCAGAACTCTCAGGGTGGTGGTGTCGATCACCGAGATTAGGTTGGATTCGTGATTGGCGGTGTAGGCGTGGCTGCCGTCGGGGGAGAAGTCGACCCAATGTGGGTTGGGTGCGACCCTGATCTGTGCGATGACGGCGTTGGTGGCGGTGTCGATCACGGACACCTCGGCGACGTCGTGGTTGGGGACATAGAGCCGTTTGCCGTCCGGGGTGACCGCCGGGAGGTAGGGGCGTGCGGTTTGCGGGATCGTGGCGACCACGGAGTTTGAGCCGGGGTCGAGCACGTCGATCGAGTGGATTGTTCGCTGATCGTTGAAGATGCTGACATACAGCGTGCGGCCATCCGGTGCGAAAGCGAGGAATTGGGGTGGGCCCGCGACGATCGGGATGGTCGCGATGACGTGGTCGTCCGCGGTGTTCACCACGGTGACGGTCTGGGCGTCTGCGTTGGCGACGTAGGCGTGCTTGCCATCGGGCGAGACACTGACGAAGGTGGCGCTCTGGCCGAGCGGGATGGTAGCGGCGACAGCGGGTATCGCGACCTCAGGTCCCAAGTCCGCCATGGCGGTTGTTTCGGAATTGGATGGGCGCGCCAAGGCCGAGGGTGCAGGGGTCTGGGTGGGACTCCTACCACCGAATAGGGCAAGGAGGATCGACACGGTCAGGGTCACCGCCATGCCGCCGCCGATGAGGACCCGCGGTGGGGCCACGTGGTTGGCTGATGCACGACGTAGCGCCCGCCCGCGCTTTCCTGCCGCGGGGCGGGTGTCCTGTGTCGTGGTGGGTCTCTGAGGTTGCACGGGTCGCGGTTTCACTATCAGAGCGGGAGCCTGGACGGTCGTCACATCAGGGTCGACTTTGCTGCTCCCGATCGCGGTGGGTGCGGCAGCGGCCGTTGCTTCCCGCGGTGGGGTGCGCGGTGGCGGGATCACTCCGGCCGAGCGCTGCGCCACATTGTGTTGTTGTGTGTCGCGCTGCTGCGCGGCATCGACCACGCTCTTCGCCGTCAGCGTTGAGGTTGTGGCGCCGTTGACAGCGAGGCGTTTCTGCTTGTCGTTCTGCCGCTCGCCATGCTGGGATCTGTCGGAACGAGCTGCCTGGGCAGCCAGCGCGGCGGCACCGAGCGCGACGACGTGTTGGGGATGAGGGTCCAGGACGACCGAGCATCCCAGCTTTGCTGACACCATCTGGGCGACCAACGGGATGCGTGAGGAGCCGCCCAGCAGCAGGACCGCGCTGAGGTCCGAGGGTTCGACCTCAGCCGAGTGCAGGGTTCGGGACAGTGCGTTGATAGTCAACTCGATCGGACCGTGCACCATATCTTCGAAGTCCGATCGGGCGAGACGCACGTCAAAGCGCCGACCGGGCAGCAATACCGGGAAGATTGTCTCTGCATCTGCGGAAAGAGCCTCTTTGGCCCGGGTGCACTCCTGTCGCACTCCGGCGAGTGCGACGATGTTCTGCGGGCGCGTCGTGTCTAGTTCGCTAAGCGCCCCGTCGACGGTATCGTTGACGTTGGACAGGATCGTTTCGTCGAACTCGCTGCCGCCAAGGTGTTCGATGCGCTCCGGTTCGCCGAGAATGTAGGATCCCCCGGACTGTTTGAGCAAAACTGTGGCGTTGAAGGTGTCGCCGCCCAAGTCGTATACCGCTACCGTGTCGTCGTCGTTCCACCGCTGGGATGCATTGTAATATGTCGCGGCGGCTTCGGGTTCGGTCACCGTGGATGCTTTGTCCAGTCCCGCCCGACGCACAGCTTCCTCGAACAACGCGCGGCGGAACGCGCCCCAACTCGCAGGATAAGTCAGCACAATATGATCGGGTGGTTCGCCTTGGGCCCCAGTAACCTGCTGAACCACGTCGTGTAGAAGAATGCCGAGCAGGTCGGTGACGATGTAAGGCTCACCACCGACCACCAGCGGTGTGGGATCGCCCAGCCGACCCATGAACGCACCGCCGAGTCGATCCAGGTTGCTACCCGCAGGGCTGGCGGCCTCTCCGGCGGCCAGAGTACCGTCATCCCGCAGGTACACAGTCGCTGGTGTCACCACCGCGTGATCGCTGAAGTGGAACATCTCGACTGCGGTCGCCCTCGCGAGCGCGACCGCAACGTAGGTGTTGCCAACATCGATCCCGAGGTTGTAACTCATCAAACCCTTCCCCCGATCCCCAAAAAAGGTGCTGCTGCGGCTCGTGGTACCGCTGTAACGATCATTACGCCCTCGAAGGTGTGTCTTGTCAGCATCAGGTACTTACCCTAAACCCATAAGGAACGTACACCTCACATAAAAGATGTCCAGCCTCGCGACCGCGCTGAACCACGCGTCGCATTGGTAAATTATGTTACTGTCGGTAATTGATCGAATTCATACCGTGACGCGCATAGTCGGCGCGGAAATATGCAGGAGTGAACCAATTTGTGGCCGCCCGGCAGAGTTTGGCTGCGTGGGCATTTGGCTTGACCGTGCGACGCTCAGTGGCAGTGCATACTCTCACTTATCTGCCCGGTCAGCCGCAAGTGCATACGAGTCCACGCGGGGCAGGGTCAGCGGCGCGCGGGGCAGGGCCCGCGGCGAGGGTGCCGCAGCAAGCGTTTGTTTGGGGCAGGCCGGACAGCCGCGCACCACTGGGAAGCGGCCTTGGCGGCCGGCGCCGCATCGTCACCTACGACGTCGGCTTCGCCACGCAGGTTCCCCGGACGCTGCGCGCTCGCGTCTCGGAGCACACACCCGGCTGGTAAGAGCCGTGGTGTGGCAGAGTCGCAGGTCAGCGGCTTGCGTCGAATGCGAGCAGGGCGACGTCGTGTGGGTCTTCGTCGTTGGGGCGTTTAGGTGGTCGAACGGAAAGTGTGCAGACCATTACACTGGTGAACACGCCGTTGGAGTTTGCTGGGTCCTGATCCTCGTTACGCCTGGCGATCCTTCACGATTATTCCGGTGACAGGCTCAACCAGATAGCGGTTCTGATTAGCTTTTTCAGGGTACATATTTCGGTTCGTGTGTGACCTCGGCCTGCGGCTCGATCTTGCAGCTGAGGTTGTGCCGGGCTGCCCAGGTGGGGCTGTCGGCGGTACTCAGCCACCCCTTTGGAGGCTCGGATGTCCACAGCCGCGGTGATCCTGCTCGGGATCCTCACGTGGATCCTGATAGCGGTCCTGCTTGCGCTGCTCCTGGCACGAAGGAGCAGGTTGGGGGCCCCTGTGGTCGCGCTGTCCCTGGCTCCTCCGGTCAGGAAGCTGGTCCCTGCCCCTGCTGTCGAGGCGAAACCGGTCCTTGCCTCCACTATCGAGGCGATCGTTGGGTTCCCGGTCAAGCCGATGAGGTTCGTCGGCCGTGCCGAGGCGATGGCTGCGGCCAGTACCGCGTTGGCCCCGTCCTCCGGGCGTAGAGCGGTGGTGTTTCATGGGATGGCCGGTGCGGGCAAGACCACCTGCGCGGTCGAGCTGGCCTGCCGTCACCAGCGCGGCTTCGTCGGGTTGGCGTTTTGGTCGGCGCCCACCGATCCGGACCAGTTCGGTGAGGCGTTGCGCCTGCTGTCGGTGGTATTGGACGTGCAACTGGGCGATCACGGGGTCGTGATGGTTGAGGAGATTGCCACCCTGGAGCGTCTGGACAATTTCCTGCCTACCCTTACCGCCGTCTTCGCTGATGCGGGCCTGTTGCTGGTCTTGGACAATCTCGAAACCTTGCTCACCCCGGATGGGCACTGGCGCGACCGTCGCTGGGTCCCGCTGATCGGCGCGCTCACCGGCCATCAGGGACCGTCAGCCCGGTGAACCGCCACCACTTGCCTCGTCGGTCGCTGCGCTGGTTGCCGCCGCGCTGATCGTCACCGACCCGATCGATGATCCCGCCGATCCGAATGAGCTCGTGCGCTACCGGATCCACCCCGGCGTCGTCGAGGTCATCCAGGCAGCGACCCCAGAGCCGGTCACCGCCGCGGTCGATGCGCAACTCGCCGCGTGGTGGACCGCCGTCGTCGGTGGCTGGGGGATCGAGCAGCAGCACGCCGGCAACGAAACCAGCCGATTCATGCTGCGGGCCAGCGTGGCCGCGGTGCGCTATCTGTTGCGTCAACACGATTGGAACGCCGCCAGTTGCCTGCTCGAACGCGCCCTGATCCGGGACAGCTACTCCCCGGGCACGTCCCTTGCGGTCATTCCGCTGCTGCGGCGCATCGCCGAGGCCACCGGCGCTGGCAAAGACCTCGTCGTGCTCGGCGGCGCAGTGCGCAGAGTGGATCCCGGTGAGGCGGAAACCCTGCTGCGCCGCGCCTATGACCGAGCCACGACCGACGGCGAATACCAGCTGGCTTCCACCACCGCCGGTGAGCTAGTGACACTGTTGCGGGACCAGGGCAGGCTCCGCGAGGCCCTCACGCTGGCCGACCAGAAGATCGAGCACACCAGCCAGGCCGGGTTCGGGTGCTGGACCCAACTCAGCGACCAAGGCCGGCGGCTGCAGATACTCAATCTGCTCGGCCACCACGAGCAGGTCCTCACCGACTTGCCCGCGTTGCGCGCCCGCATCGCCGACCTGCCCGACCAACCCGCCGACAACGACCGTGTGAACCCATGGAACGTCCGGGAGGGAATTTTCGACGTCGGCCGCTTGTCCGCAGTGGCCTTGGAGCGCTGGGACGACGCGCTCGATCTTAACGACAACATCACCAGCACCCAGCGGCAGCGCGGCGCCAGCGCCCACGAGATCGCCCGCACCCGGTTTAATGACCACATCCCGCTGCTTCACCTTGGTCGGCTCACCGACCTTGACCAACTCCTGCGCGACTGCCACGACGTCTTCGACACCGTCGGTGACACGACACAGCTCGCTGCGGCCTATGGAGCCCGCGCCGACCTCGAAGACCAACGCGACCACCCGCTAGCGGCCGTCGACCTCCAACGCACCTCGCTGCGCCTGCGCTACGCCCGCCCCGACCCCCGCGAGATCTCCACAGCGCACCATCACCTCGCCAACTACCTGTCCCGCGCCGCCGGGACACCCGCCGAGCAACGCGCCCACCGCCTCACCGCGTCGCTGCTCAACCACCTCACCGGCAACACCCGCGAACTCACCGGCACCCTCGCGGTGCTGGCCAGCGAACTCCGCATCGACACCAACGGGCCCGATGCACCGGCGCTTCCCGCGACCCGGCCCGAGATCATCCGCCTCGTTGACACCGATGACGGGATCCGCTTCGACACTCTCCTGGTCACACTGTGCCCCGACCCCGCCACCGCCGACCGGACGCTGGCCGAACTGTTGACCACCGCCGCGAACTCTGCCGACCAGGACCCCTTGGTAATGAAGCAATCACCAAACACCAGATAACTGTGAGGGACGACCGGGATCTCCCTGACGTCCGACGAGCCACGTGCAAGGCAAGTGCGTCACACCCACGCAGGACACACCTGCGTGCGGCGCGATTCTGTCTGTAGACCCTCGGGAATGTTCGCTAGGCCGAGACGCCCTATCCGCTCATGCCGCTGACC
>JAICSB010000226.1 GCA_025937115.1 Pseudonocardiaceae bacterium
GCACACACACGCGCAGTAGTCACAGCAGTGCAAAAGCAAACGATCGTCTCCGTCCGGACAATCGAGGTAAATCGTCGCAAATACGCGTTTCACTCGGACGCCGCTGAGCTCCGAAGGAGTCAGTGTGGCCCTTGTGCTGACCATCAGAATTCCTGCCACCAGCAGCGATCAGTGCAGCTCAACGAGGCCGGTCGCGCCCGCAGCGCCGACCGGGTCGAGCACCACCCGGGCTGTGCCGGTCACCGTCCCAGCGGACGCCGGTGTTCCAGTCAGTCGGCCCGCAGCCAGCCCGTGATCGGGACTGGCGAGAGCCTCCGGCTGGGTGCCGTCGGAGAGCATGATCCGCGATTGAGGACGGCCGCGGCGGTGCTCAGTGGCAGCCAGCCGTTGGGCGATCTTGATGAACGTGAGGCGACGCCGCTCGCCGGGTCCGTACCTCCGTCGTCCGGCCTGCCGCGCGGGCGCGGGCACCAAGCCGCGTTCGCCGTAGTAACGGCCCAACCGCGGCTCGGCACGATCGGGATGAGATCCATAGAGTCATTTGACTTCGAGCCACCTTGAACCCGCAAGGTGTACTTATGACCGCTGACGCCGTCAACCACCACGCCGACCATCCCGGCTTTGCCGGGGTGACGGGACTGTTGATCGGGCTCATCATGAATTTCGCGGGGGGTGCCGCCGCACGCCTCGCCGCCGACCTGGCCTCCGTGTCGGATGCTGACCGGGTCATCGACGTTGGCTGCGGTCCCGGCACCGCAGTCAGGGAAGCCGCCCGCCGTGGAGCGCGCGTGACCGGCGTGGATCCGGCACCCGTGATGCTTCGGCTCGCTCGGACGTTGACTGGTGACCGACCTGCCATCACCTGGGTCGACGGCGCTGCGGAAGACCTGCACGAGCGCGACGCCTCGGCGACGGTGGTGTGGTCGCTAGCCAGCGTTCACCACTGGAGAGACGTCACCGCAGGACTCGCCGAGATCAAGCGTGTGCTCGCCCCCGGCGGCCGATTCCTTGCGATGGAGCGCCGGGTACGTCCCGGCGCCACCGGGCTCGCCAGCCATGGCTGGACTGCGCAACAGGCGGAGTCCTTCGCAGCTCAGTGCCTGGCGGCTGGCTTCACAGACGCCCGGGTCGAGAACCACACACCCGGCCGGCGTGCCCTTGTGGTGGTCACAGCCGTACGACCGTGAACATCGGTCGTCGCCGCAGCACGGTGGCTCACCGAATGGGTGGCCCTCCCCACTTCGCCACGAACCGCCGCCGGTCCACCTCGGCGTACTCGGCACACTCACCCGTCAGCGGCCGACCGGGACCGTGCTCGATGGTCAGGCCCCGCACCAGGCCCGTGCCAGCGGCCTTGCGGTGCTGCCATTCGAAGTCGTCGGCGGCGTAGCGCCAGCGGAACTGCTCGTCGAAGCGCAGTCCGAGTTCGCCGGCTACCAGCATGCACGCGCCGGGGATGCGGTGCTCCGAGGTCCACGGGTCCAGGTCGTAACGGGTCTCGACCGCGCTGGTGGCCACGCCGCACCAGTCGGTACCGACCATCGCGAGGTTGTAGTTGCGCAGCACCATCCGCAACCGGGCCAGCGTCGACCATTCGATGCGCACGTCAGATTCCATGCACAGCACCTCGTAGGGCCCCGGTTCATGGTGCTGCTCGATCCACTCCAGACCGGCATTCCACCAGCGGGAGACATTCCTCCCCGGTTCCGCGGACACCAGCAGGGTCACTCCGGGTAGGTCGTCCGGTGCGATCGGCTCGGGAAGGGTGGTGACCACCACTGTCCGGTCCACCGGATGGCTCAGGTGCGCCAGAGACGTCGTGAGGTCCCACAAGCGCGGATGGTGGCACGGGGTCAGTACCCAGGTGTTCATGCTGTCTCCAGAAGCAGGCTTTGATCGTGGTCGTCGACAGCGAGCGGGTGCGGCACGTGAACCCACGCTTGGCGAGTCACTGTTTGGTCAACGCCCTCTGGGCCTAGTAGTCACGCATCGTCCGCACCACCGGGCCGCGCCCGCGCCGTGCATGCACGCCACGATTGGTAGCGTTGGTCACCTGCACCATGCCCATTCCATGATCGGGTTCAGCCCGGAAGCGAGACTTACGTAGCGATGCTGGACCGCGTGGTGATCGACGCCCTGTTCCCCGCTGATCTGCCCGAACCCGCCTATTGGGAACATCACTACCCACCGCGGGAGCTCCCCGAGGGTGCTCAGGTCACCCGGTTCGGCCCGTCGCCGACCGGGTTCGTGCATATCGGCGGCATCTACGTGGCCACCATCGACCGCGACATCGCGGCGCACTCCGGGGGTGTCTACCTAGTGCGGGTGGAAGACACCGACCAGTCGCGCGAGGTCGAGGGCGCCCTGGCCCAGTTCACCCGCGCGTTCGACTACTTCGGTATCCCATCCGACGAAACCGACGGGCACGGCCACTACGGCCCCTACCAGCAGTCCGCCCGCGAACGCATTTACCTCAGCTATGTTCGGGAACTGCTGCACCACGGCAAGGCATACCCGTGCTTCGCCACCAAAAGCGAACTCGCCGACATCACCGGCCGCCAGCAAGCCGCCAAGATCCCCACCGGCTACTACGGACCCTGGGCCATCTGGCGCGATGCCGAACCTGCCGCCGTACATGCCAAACTCGATGAAGGTGCCCCATACGTGGTGCGTTTCCGCGCCCCGGATAACGCCAACGGGCAGCGGGTCCGCTTCACCGACGCGATTCGGGGCGAGTTAGAGCATGAGGCCAATCGCAACGACACGGTCATCCTGAAGTCTTCCGACCAAACGCCTCGGCTCCCCACCTACCACTTCGCGCACGCAGTGGATGACCACCTGATGCGCGCCACGCTGGTCATCCGCGGTGAGGAGTGGATTTCCTCGGTCCCGCTGCACCTGCAGCTATTCGACGCCCTGGGCTTCGACCCGGTCACCTATGCGCACATCGCTCCGCTGATGAAGAAGACTGCCGGCGGGAAACGTAAACTATCCAAGCGCACAGACCCCGAAGCTGGCGTCGACTTCTACATCAAAGCCGGTTACCCCGCCGAGGCCGTCCTCTACTACCTGCGGGGCCTAGCCAACGGGCGGCTCGCTGAACTCCCCCTAGAGCAAACACTCGCTACCCCGATCCGGCTGGATCAGTGCGGAGTGGCCGGCCCGCTGGTGGATCTGGTCAAGCTCGAAGACATCAGCGCCGACCACATCGCCACCCTGCCCGGACCCAAGATCCTCGCCGCTGTCCGCGCCTGGGCAGCGCAATTCGATCCCGAACTGGTCACCGTCCTGGACGCCGAACACGATCTCGCCCGGCGCGCCCTCACCGTGGAACGCGATGGCGTCGACAACCCCCGCAAGGACCTGCGCAAATGGTCGGACTTCCGAGCCGCCTACGGATTCTTCTTCCCGCAACTGTTCGCCCCACTGTCCGGTCCTACCGATGAACGCCTCATTCCGCTCGGTGTGGACGCCACCATCACAGCGAACTACGCCCATGACTTCACCGACGGCTACCAGCACCTGGATGACCCCCAGGAATGGTTCAACCAGATCCGCGAGCTAGCCGCGAAACACGGCTTCGCGGCCAACGCCAAGGAATACAAGAAAAACCCCGACGCCTACCCCGGCTCAATTCGCGAAGCCTCCCAACTCATCCGCGTAGCCCTCACCGGCTCCACCCGCAGCCCCGACCTACACGCCGTCACCCAGGCACTCGGCGCTCCAGAAGTGCTCCGCCGCCTGCGCGCGCTGGCCGGCTGACACCGTACCGCCGCCTATTGGAACCTTTACGCAGTTCCCGGGCCATGCTGACTGCCTATTGGAAGCTTTTCGCAGTTCCAGGGGACCCAGGGTCGGCTAATCGGAACCTTTTGGCTGGTGTCGCGGTGGTAGGAGACAGACCGCATTCTGCGTCAGCCCATCGAGCTGAGGCAGAACGGGTATCCGGCTGGATCGAGCATGACCCCGCCAGCGTCCCGGTCGCGGCTGGTGCTCAGCGCTAATTGCGCCGAGGGCGACGACCTCAGCCGTGACCGGGGTCAGGCCAGCTCGGTGCCAGGCAGTTCTCGGTCGGCACTGCGGTCGCCGGATTGATCTTCCTCGGCACCTGCGTAGTGGGGCGGCCGATGGATGTTCTACGCTGCCCAGCGGTTCTCCGCCACCACCAGCGAGAAGCAGGCGTGGTGGAACACCATGTGGCGGACCAGACCCGCTTTCCGGCGCGGCTTCCGGGTGGTGTGGGGAGTGGGGCTGCTCGTCGAAGCCGCCGTCCGTATCCCACTGATCTATGTGCTGCCCATCCAGGTCATGGTCGGGCTCTCGACGGTGCTCCAGGCGGCAGTGTTCACCCTGCTGATCGCGTGGACCATGTGGTACGGAAAGCGAATGCGACGTCGGGCCGGGCACGACAGCTAGCGCGTCCAAACCGCGATTCGGCTCCGTAGCGTTCGCTAGTTGTGTAGAGTGCGGCTATGGACACCACCGCACGCCAACTCACGGCCGCCCTCTACGGCCGGGTAAGCCGTCTCGACCCCGACCGCGACACCAGGCAGACCGGGAACGATCGGTCAACCAGCAACTCGCCGCGAACGAGAAGGCGTGCGACCGGTACGGCTGGACGATCACCGCCCGCTACGCCGACCCTGGCCGCTCCGCGTCGAGGTTCGCCACCCGCGCCCGAGAGAACTGGGAGAAGGTGGTGGCCGCTATCAAGGCCCGCGAGTTCGACGTGCTGGTGATCTGGGAAACCTCCCGCGCATCCCGCGACCCCGAGGAATGGATTCCGCTGCTGGCCGAATGCCGCCGGGCCGGTATCCGGATCTACGTTACCGTCGATGACGAGCTGTACGACCTGACCAAACCCAAGCGTTGGAAAGAGCTTGCCCTCGACGGCATCGGCAACGCCTTCAGCTCCGAAGAAACCAGCCAGCGGGTCAAACGCGACGCAGATGCCAGCGCCGAAGCCGGGCGTCCATCCGGGCCGATCCTATTCGGTTACGAGCGGATTTATGACCCGAAAACGCGGGAGCTGATCGAGCAACGCAAGCACCCTGTCAACGCGCCGGTGGTGGTCGATATCATCACCAGTGTTTATAGGGGCGAGTCGTTGAAGTCCATCGCCAGGCGCTTGAATGAGGCCGGTATCAAGTCGCCGCGTGGTTCGGTGTGGGGGCCACCGGCGGTGCGCCGAACCTGCCTCAATACCGGCTACATCGGCTTACGCGGTCACAATGGCACCACCACGCCGGGCACCTGGGAGCCGTTGGTGGACGCCACCGTGTTTTATGGTGCGCGGCGCATCCTGCTCGACCCGAAACGCACCACCACCCGACCAGGCCGGGCGAAATGGCTACTTTCGTGTATCGCCACCTGCGCCGTGTGCAATGGCCCGATGGCCGTCATGCGTCGGGGATCGAACCGCACCGTTTACGCGTGCCGTGACCGTGGCCATTTGTCGATCGAACGCACCGAACTAGACGAGTACCTCACCGGGCTGGTAATCGAAAAGCTGTCCCGATCCGACGCTCATGCGCACCTTCCCGATGGCAGCGAGGAAACCATCGTAACGGAATTGCGAGCCGAGGAATCAAGGTTACGGGCCGAGCTGGACGGTTACGTTGACGACGCGACCGAAGGTCGGATCGACCGCGCGTTCGCCGCCAGAGTCGTCGCCGGACTCAATACGAAGATCAGCAACGTGCAGCGCCGGATCGAGGCTGCCGTTACGCCCCCCGCGCTGGTTGGGTTGCTGGCCGGCAACCCCGGTGAGGACGTCGTCACCCGCTGGAACGGTGCTCCGATTTCGGCGAAACGGGATGCGCTGCGGTTGTTGCTCTCCTCGATCACGGTCGCGAAGGGAGCCCCCGGTGAGGTCACCGAGCGGGTAGCGCTCCAGTGGCGTGACCAGTGAGCGGGTAGGCGAATCCGGGCCGTTTCCGGGC
>JAICSB010000677.1 GCA_025937115.1 Pseudonocardiaceae bacterium
GTGTCGATCACGGTCAGGGTGCCCTCGGCGACGTTGACCACAAAGGCGTGGTGGCTATCGGAGTCGACCGCCAGACCACGCGGGTTGATGCCCACTGGAATGGTGCTATTGACCTTCAGCAGGGTGTTGTCCTTCAGCAGGCTGTTGTACAGGTCCAAACCGACCTTGTTGGGAAGGTTGATCACGCTCACGTTGTTGTCCCCGAAGTTCGTCACGTAAGCGTGCTTACCGTCACGGTCGATCGCGATCTTCTGCGGCGCCCGACCGACCAGAATGGTGCGGACCAGCTTCTGGGTATGGACATCGATCACGCTGACCGAGTTGCTGCCGCTGTTGGTCACGTAGGCCAGCTGGCCTTTGGGATCGATCGCGACCCCGTCCGGGTGGACTCCGACCGGCACGGTACCGACCAGCTTGAAGTTCGCAAGATTGATCACGCTGAGGGTGTTGCCGTAGTAATCGGTGACGAAGGCGTAATGGTCTTTGGGGAAGACCGCCACCGCGGTGGGGTTCACGCCGACAGCGATAGTTTTGATCACTTTTCCAGTGGCGGTGTCGATCACGCTCACCGAGTTCTCGGAGAAGTTCGTTACCAAGGCGTGCCGGCTGTCTGGGTCGACCGCAACTCCGCGCGGATTGGCGCCGACGCGGATGCTCCCGACTACTTGCCGGCTCGCGGTGTCGATCACTCGCAGGGAGTTGTCGGCGTAGCTGGCCACGTAGGCGTGCTTGCCATCGGGGTCGACCGCGACGCCCTGCGGGTCACCACCGACGAGCACGGTCGGGTTCGGGTTATCCGCCGCAACGGCTGTGCTGACCCCGCCGACCACCGTGGCGGCGGTGACGATCGCCAGCACCGGCACGAGTGCCGCTACCCACCGTCGAGACCCGAGCGGGACCGGGCTGGCAGGTCTGCTCAAACGGTGCTTCGCTGCGGATCGGATCGTCATGCACGTCTCCCCTTGCTCGCCGATGTACGGCCACGCCACAGGGAGTAACGACAGTGTGGCTCTCACGTTTCGCCCCGCGCCGCAGTCCGTCACTTCGGGGCGGTCAAGCCAACGGCAACAGGGCCCTGAAGGTGGTGCCGTGTCGGGCGGCGGTATGCAGCTCGATGCGGCCGTTGTGGGCCTCCAGGATGGCCGCGGTGATCGCCAGGCCGAGACCCGAGCCACCACGGTGCTGGGTGCGGCGGGGATCGAAGCTGTGGAACCGGTCGAACACATGCGAAGCCTGGTCAGGTGGGATACCGGGACCCTCGTCGTGCACCTCCAGCACACCGAGCGGCGCGGGCGGCAGTTTCTGCATCCCGGCCTGCGCCACCGGCGGATCGTCGCGCGCGGACGGCACATGCTGTCGCACCGTCAGCTGCACCGCAGTGCCCGCCGGGGTGTGGACCAGGGCGTTGGTGACAAGGTTGGTCACCACTTGGCGGAGTTTGTGCTCATCGCCCAGGACGTGCACCGAGTCGGTGCCTGGGGCCAGCGTCACCCGGCGGTCTGGTTCCCGGGCTTTCGCATCGTGCACCGCGTCGGCGGCCAGCACGAGCAGGTCGACGTCGGTGATGTCCAGGGCCCGCTGTTGATCCAGCCGGGCCAGCAGCAGCAGATCTTCCACCAGGACGCCCATCCGGGTCGCCTCGGCCTCGATCCGGCCGGTGAGCAGCTCGACCTCAGCGGGCGTGCGGGCACCACCGCGGCGATACAGCTCCGCGAACCCTCGGATCGACGTCAACGGAGTGCGCAGCTCGTGGGATGCGTCGGCCACGAACTGGCGTAGCCGGTCCTCGGAGCGCTCACGCTCGTGCAGCGCGTCGGCGAGTCTGCCCAGCATGACGTTGAGCGCCGCGCCCAGCCGACCGGTCTCGGTGCGCGGATCGCTGTCGGGCACCCGACGATCCAGTTCACCTCCGGCGATCGCCTCGGCGGTGCGCTCGATCCTGGTCAACGGTCGTAGCCCCAGCCGGACCACGATCGTCGCGACCCCCCCGACCAGGAACAGCACGATCCCGCCCACGATGGCCTCGATGATCAGAAGCTGCCGCAGTATGACGTCCACCGAGCCCAGCGACAGTGCGA
>JAICSB010000014.1 GCA_025937115.1 Pseudonocardiaceae bacterium
ACATGCCCGCCGCCCAGGGCGTGCCAGGCCGCAGGTCGATTCCCCGTGCCGGCTCATGGTTCTGGACGCGGGGCGCCTCTACGCCCGCTCGGCCTTTCACCATTCGATGAACTACGCCAGCGCGGTGATACACGGCACGGCGCGGGCGGTCACCGACACCGAGGAGATGCGGCACGGGCTACAGACGCTGGTCGAGCACCTCGCTCCCGGCTCCTGGGAACACAGCCGCGCTCTTACTCGTAAGGAACTCGCCGCCACCACGGTGCTGGCGCTGTCCCTGGCAGAAGCCTCGGTGAAAATCCGGACCGGCCCGCCGGCAGACGACACCGCGGACGTAGCAGCGGGCCCAGGCCTGGGCCGGAGTGCTCCCCCTGAGCACCCAGTGGGGTACCCCCGTGCCCCGCCCCCAGCTACCCCCAACACCCCGTCCCACCGCACATCGCGCACCGCCCGCCGCCTGCGCCCCGATATGGGGACATATCGGGGCTATCAGAGCCGTCATAGGGCCGATATGTCCCCATGTCGGTGGAGTAGACCCTGGGCGGTCCAGGCTCGGAAGCCGCCGATGACGTCGGTGGCGTTGTGGAGGCCCAGGGTTTGGAGAGCGGCTGCGGCGAGGCTGGAGGTGTAGCCCTCCGAGCACAGCACGATCACCTGCACGTCGTAACCGGTGGCCTGGGGCAGCCGCGCCTCGCATTCAGGATCGAAGCGCCATTCCAGGTGGTTGCGCTCAACCAGCAGTGCGCCGGACACCTCCCCCTCGACAGCGCGTTGCCAGCCCGGGCGGATGTCCACCAGCAGCGCCCCGACGGCAACGGCGTCATAGGCCTGCGTCGGGGTGAGGCGCTGCAGCCGCGAACGGGCGTGGATCAGCATCTGGTCGACGCTGAGCGCTCCGGGTGGCCGACTCACCAATCCACCCCGGCCTGCTCCACGGCGAGGTGGCACAACCCCGACGGCTCCAGCCGGTACCGGTTCATGATCGACAAACCGGGGGTGTAGACGTGCACGCTCACGGCGGGGACCGTGCCGGTGTTGGTGACGTGGTGAACGTAGTGCGGGCCGAAGGCGCGGCAGCGCCCGGTGGTCAGTGTTCGGGTGACCTCCACCGGCGGCCGACCTGGCTTGGCGGCGACGACCCGTTCGGTCAGCGTGCCCGCCGCGATCGCGAAGGCGCCCGACGCCGGGCCGTGATCATGCAGGTCGGTGCCCTGACCGGGCAGCCAGGACAGCAACCACACCTCATGCTGCTCCGTTCGTTCGAGCAGCAGGTACCAGCGGGTGTCGGTGCGATAGTTCAGCAGGCGCCACCACCGCTCCGGGTGCGCGGCCAGTCCCATGGCGAGGCTGACTGGGCCGCCCCAACGAGCGATGTCGGCAGCCGGGACGGTGAGCTCGGGCACGGCGTACATGGGGAAATTCCTCCGCGAGATCGATGAGTCCGACCGCGCAGCAGCACCGCCCGGAAAAGGCAGGCTGTCAGGGAAACGCGGTCAGCAGGACACGCTCACCGCGCGGGACACAGCGCACTCGCCACCCGGCGCAGATCCACCGGGGACCGCCGGACGAGGACGAAAGTGCCGCTCACAGTTGATGATCAAACCATCAGATCCGCATCCCCGTCAAGGACTGCGTCGAGTGCTTGGCGCAGATCGGCGAGCAGCTCCTCGGGATCCTGTACCCCGACGGACATCCGCACCTGGCCGGGCGCTATCCCAGCCGCCGCGAGTGCGCTGTCATCGAGTTGACGGTGGGTGGTCGACGCCGCATGGCTGACCTTGGAGTGCACGCTACCCAGCGAGGAGGCGATCGCAACGGTGCGCAGCGCGTCGCAGAAGGCCATCCCACCACTCCGTCCAGCACGGATATCCATGGTGATCAGACTGCCGAACAGGCCGTCACGGAACAGCGCGCGGGCGGTGCCGTGCTGCGGGTGCGACGCCAGGCCCGGATAGCGCAGCCGTGCCACCGCCGGGTGGCCCTCGAGCTTGTCGGCCAGCACAGCCGCGGTCGCGCTCTGCCGGGCGACCCGCAGCGCGACCGTCTCAAGCCCCCTGTGCAGCAGGAATGCCTCGTCCGGGGCAAGGCACCCGCCAAGGTCGATCCGTGCTTCCCGGACCGGTCCGAGGTGCTCTGGCCGGCCGACCGCCACTCCGCCGGTAGCGTCGGCGTGCCCGCCGAGGAACTTCGTTGCCGAGTGCAGCACCAGGTCGGCGCCGTATTCCAAGGGGCGGCAGATGACGGGGGTGGCGAAGGTGGAGTCCACCACCAGCCGGCCACCGGCTTGATGTGCGATCTGCGCCAGGACGGGCAGATCGGGCACCGCCAGGGTGGGGTTGGCGATGGTCTCCGCATAGATCATGCGAGTTTGTGCGGTGACCGCAGCCCGGACGGCGGCGGCGTCGGTGATGTCGATCAGTACCGGGTGTATCCCCCATCGGGGTAGCCATCTGGTGAGCAGCGACCAGGTGCCGCCGTAGCAGCCCGCCGGGGCGATCACCTCGTCGCCCGCTTCGAGATGGCCGAGCAGGGTGGCGGAGATGGCGGCCATCCCAGACGCGAACGGCTCCGCACCGACGTCGGCTACACCTGGTGCCTCTAGCGCAGCCACAGCTGCGGCGAACGCGACCGCGGTCGGATTGTCGATCCGCGAGTACGAGTATCCGGGGACGCTTCCGCCCAGAACATCGGCGTAGTCGTGCGCGGTGTCAAAGGCGAAGGCTGAGGACCGCACCACCGGCAGCCCGAGGGGACGCGACATGCTCTAGACGCTACGGCAGCGCTGCCGCGATACGGGACCTGAGCTGCCCCGTTGCGAGCACCGCCGGTGTGTTGGAGTCGAGTCCCACCGCTCATTCCTAGGCAGGTACCGAGAACCGGTTCGCGACGGCTTGCACGGTGTGTTCCAGCAGCAGCGCGGTGGTCACCGGCTCGACTCCGCCGGGTACCGGAGTCAGAGCGCCGGCAACCTCTGCGGCGGCCGGGTCCACGTCGCCAGCCAGGCCCCCGATCGCCGTGGGATTGGTGCCGACATCAATCACGATCGCACCCGGCCTGATGTGTCCGGCAGTCCGCCCAGCACGGTTGCGGTCATCGAGTGATCTTGCACCGGACAGTGGCGGTGGCTTTCAATTCGTCATCCGATCGTGCCAGTACCCGGCAGGCGCTCGAAGCCGAAGGAGCCAACTCGATGATCTTCATTGTGGTCAAGTTCACGATCCGCGCCGAGCGCAGCCACCAGTGGCTCTCGCTGATCGACGACTTTACCCAAGCCACCCGGCACGCGGCGGGCAATATCTTTTGCGAGTGGTCTCGCAACGTCGACGATCCCCATCAGTTCATCGTCGTCGAAGGGCTCGAGTCCAAGGAGGTCGACGAGGCACACCTCAACTCGGATTACTTCCGAGCTGCGATGGCGTGGATTCCCGACGTGATCGTCAAGGCGCCGGAGATCGTCAAAACCGAGGTGCCACAGGATGGATGGCACGAGATAACCGAACTATCCCCGCGAGGACTGGTGATCACGGTTTGTGTGCATTCGGCGACATTTCTTGTCGTCCTAGGCACACAACTGGCGATCTTGGCCTGCAGCGAGCGGGATCATTCCGGTTTGTGGGCGCGGCCAAGCAGTTTGCCGGCCATTTCCCGCGGTGACTGGCCGTCGTAACAGACTCGACGTACTCCGTCGGCGATGGGCACCTCGACGCCGCAGCGCGCGGCCAGCCCCTGGATGGACAAACAGGACTTCACCCCCTCGGCCACCTGGCCGTGGGTGGCCTGCTGGGCCTGCTCAAGGGTATCGCCGATACCGAGCCGGTAGCCGAAAGAGCGGTTGCGGGATAACGGTGACGCGCAGGTGGCCACTAGGTCGCCAAGTCCGGCCAGGCCCGCGAAGGTCACCGGATCCGCGCCCAGCGCGGCACCCAGCCGTCCCATCTCGGCCAAACCTCGGGTGATCAGCGTCGCCAGAGTATTGTCCCCACATCCCAATCCAGCAGCCATCCCGCAGGCCAGCGCAATGACGTTCTTGCACGCGCCGCCGAGTTCGCAACCGATGACGTCGGTGTTGGTGTAAGGCCGAAAATAACGGGTTCCACAGGCTTGCTGCACCGCGACGGCACGGTCGTGGTCAATGCAGGCGACCACGCTCGCGGTGGGCTGCTCGGCAGCGATCTCCCGCGCGAGGTTGGGTCCGGACACCACCACCACGTGGTCGGGCCCGGCAGCGGTGACATCGATCACGACCTCGCTCATCCGCTTGAGGCTGCCGAGCTCGACGCCCTTGGCGAGACTCACCAGGGTGGCCTGCGGTGGGATCGACCGGTGCCACTGGCGCAGGTTGTCCCGCAGCGTCTGGCTGGGTACCGCGAAGACCACTGCGTCCACCCCGTCGAGCGCGGCCTCCGCGCGCACGGTGGCCTGCAATGAAGCCGGCAGCGTCACCCCGGGTAGGTACTCCGGGTTGGCGTGGCGGCGGGTGACAGCGTCGGCTACCTCGACCCGGCGAGCCCACAGGACGACGTCGCGGCCGGCGTCGGCGAGCACCTTGGCGAACGTGGTGCCCCATGAGCCCGCGCCCATCACCGCGATCCGCTGCACCGCGAAGGTCATGATGTCCGGTCATCCTCCTCCCGCTGATCACCTGATCGCCTGGTCGTCTAATTGCCTGATTGCTGAATGGGACTGCTGGCACCGTGAGCCGAAGTCTTCCCTGCCGCCGGATCGAAGGTCCAGCGGGACGATGGGGCATGCACGTGGATTTGCTCGTCCCGGTCAAGCCCCTCGCCTGGGCCAAGACTCGGCTGCGGGGTGCGGCCGACGGCGGGGCCGGCGCCCCGGAGGCGCACGCCCGGTTGGTGCTCGCACTCGCCCGGGATACCGTCACCGCCGCGGCTGCGGCGGCGGTGGTTCGCCAGGTGATCGCGATCTGCTCTGACCAGACGGTATGCGCGGCGCTGGCCGACGACGGGGTGCAGACGATTCCCGACGAGCCGGCCGCTGGCCTCAACTCGGCTTTGCGTTACGGGGAGGCTGCGCTCCGCGCAGCAGACCTGACCGTAACGGTAGGAGCCTTGCCGGCCGACCTTCCTGCATTGCGCCCGGAAGAGCTGGACCGCGCGATCCGCGCCGCCGTGGTCACCGGCGGCAGAGCGTTCTGTACTGATCGGACCAAGACCGGCACAACCCTGCTAGTGGCCCCAGCGGGACAGCTTCTGGGTCCCCGCTTCGGACCTGCCTCGGCGGCAGCGCATCGGGCCACCGGTGCACGGGAGCTCACCGGATTGTGGCCGGGGCTGCGGTGCGACGTCGACACCGCCGCCGATCTGACCATCGCGTGCGGCTTGGGACTGGGCCGGTTCACCAGCGCTGTGCTGGACCGAATCTAACGAGTCGATTTATCGCAGCTGATACCCACCGCCGACTGCGATACGGAACAATGGTCGAGTGAGCACGCACGGCGAGGACACCGGCCTCACGACCGCAGACCGTGCCATACCGATTGCTGACGGTGTCGTAGCGACGGTGCCCCCTGCTCCGCCAGCGGCAACCCCGGTACCCGCTGTCACCGACCTGCCCGATGACCGCTACCTCAACCGGGAACTGTCCTGGCTGGACTTCAACGCTCGGGTGCTGGCGCTGGCTGAGGACACCAGCCAGCCGCTGCTGGAGCGGGCCAAGTTCCTGGCGATCTTCGGGTCGAATCTGGACGAGTTCTACATGGTCCGAGTCGCCGGGCTCAAGCGCCGTGAGGAGGCCGGGCTGGCGGTGCGCAGCGCGGACGGCCTGACCCCGCGCGAGCAGCTGGCGCAGATCGCGATGCGCAGCCGGGAACTCACCGAGCGCCAAGCACGCATCTGTCTCGACTCCGTGCGCCCCGAGCTGGAGAAGCACGACATCACCTTCGTGACCTGGTCTGACCTTGACGACCAGCAGCGGCTGCGCCTATCGGGGTACTTCTCCGACCACATCTTCCCGGTGCTGACCCCGTTGGCGGTGGACCCGGCCCACCCGTTTCCCTACATCTCCAACCTGTCGGTGAATCTGGCCGTGATGGTTCGGGACCCGGACAGTCGCCTCGAACGGTTCGCCCGGGTCAAGGTGCCCAACAACGTGCCCCGGCTGGTCCGGGTGGAGAACGACCGCGGATCGGCGCGTGCAACATTCCTGCCGCTGGAGGAGCTGATCGGGGCTCATCTCGGGGAATTGTTCGCCGGCATGGAAGTGGTCGACTGGCACATCTTCCGGGTCACCCGCAATGCCGACTTCGAGGTCGAAGAGGACCGCGACGAGGACCTGCTGCAGGCAATGGAACGGGAGCTGGCGCGACGCCGCTTCGGTCCACCGGTGCGTCTGGAGGTGGCCGAGCGGATGAGCGAGCACGTGCTGGAGCTGTTGCTGCGCGAGCTCGATGTCGATCCGCACGACGTGGTCGAGGTGCCCGGCCTGCTGGACCTGTCCTGCCTGTGGCAGCTCCACGCGCTGCCTGTCCCAGAGCTGAAGGATGAGCCCTTTGTCCCTGTGACGCACCCGGCTTTCGGCGAGGGCGAGAGCCCCAAGGACGTGTTCGCGACCCTGCGTGACGGCGACGTGCTGGTGCACCATCCCTACGACTCGTTCTCCACCAGTGTGCAGCGGTTCATCGAGCAGGCCGCCGTGGATCCGCAGGTACTGGCGATCAAGCAGACGCTCTACCGAACGTCCGGTGACTCCCCTATCGTCGACGCGCTGATCGACGCCGCTGAGGCTGGCAAGCAGGTCGTCGCGCTGGTGGAGCTCAAGGCACGATTCGACGAGCAGGCCAACATCCGATGGGCCAGGGCGCTGGAACGCGCCGGGGTGCACGTGGTCTATGGGCTGATGGGGCTGAAGACGCACTGTAAGACGTCGCTGGTGGTGCGCCAGGAGAGCTCGACGATCCGCAGGTACTGCCATATCGGCACCGGCAACTACAACCCGAAGACCGCCCGGCTCTATGAGGACATCGGGTTGTTCACCGCCAAACCAGCAGTCGGAGCCGATCTTACCGATCTGTTCAACTCGTTGACCGGCTACGCGCGGCAGACTTCCTACCGCACCTTGCTGGTGGCGCCCTACGGAATCCGGCGCGGCATCGTGGAACGGATCCTGGGCGAGATCGCCCACCACCGGGCGGGGCGCCCGGCGGGGATCCGGATCAAGGTCAACTCTCTGGTCGATGAGCAGGTGATCGATGCGCTGTACCGGGCGGCGCTGGCGGGCGTCTGTGTCGACGTCGTGGTCCGCGGCATCTGCGGACTCATCCCTGGACGCCCCGGCCTGTCGGAGAACATCGGCGTGCGCTCGATCCTGGGCCGCTTCCTGGAACCCTCGCGCGTTTTTCATTTCCGGGGTGCGGGCGAGCACTGGATCGGCAGCGCCGACATGATGCACCGCAACCTTGACCGCCGGGTGGAGGTGCTGGTGCGGGTGGCCGACCCCGCCGTGACCGCCGAGCTGGACGCGATGCTCAGCTCCGCCCTGGACCCGGCGACGCGATGCTGGGTGCTGGAAGCGGGCGGCTCATGGAGCCCATCGCCGAGCGCTGACTCCACCGTCCGCGACCATCAGGTGCAGGAGATTCTTCGACACCGCAAGGTTGGCTGACCTGTGTCTGCCCTCATCGCCGCCGGCGCCGCAGTATGGCGGCGGTCGCCCACGGGCGCCGTCGAGGTAGCGCTGATACACCGGCCGCGCTATGACGACTGGTCGCTGCCCAAGGGCAAGGTGCACTCCGGTGAGCTGCTGCCGGTCACCGCGGTCCGCGAGGTGGCCGAAGAAATCGGCCACAGTGTCACGCTCGGCCCGAGGTTGGGCACCACGCGATATCTGGTGCCCGAAGGCGAGAAGGTGGTGCACTACTGGGCGGCACGTCCCACCGGCGGCAGCTTTCGGCCCAACGACGAGGTCGACGAGCTGCGCTGGCTGCCCCTAGCGAAGGCGATCGATGCGCTGAGCCACCCGCACGATCGGACACTGCTCGCCGATCTCGACGGCGCGGCGGCCATCATCCACGCCGTGCTGCTGGTTCGGCATGCCAAGGCGGGCAAGAGCGAGGGCTGGCAGGGCGACGATGACCTGCGCCCCCTGACCGCCGCGGGCCACCGGCAAGCCGAAGTCCTGCGAACATTGCTGCCGCTGTTCGGGGCGCAGCGAATCTACTCTGCCCCACCGGTGCGATGCCGCCAGACTGTGGAAGGTCTCGCCGCGGATCTCGGAGTGCCGATCATTGATGAGCCGCTGCTGTCCGAGGACGGCTTTCTGGCCGATCCGGCGGCCGCGCTGAGCACACTGACCGAGATCGCGGCCGGCATTGGGGGTACCGCCGCCGTGTGCAGCCAAGGCGTGGTAATTCCGGACCTGGTCGGCACCTTGGCCAAGCAGGCGCAGCTTCCGCTGCTCGACGTGCGAAGCTCAAAGGGCAGTTACTGGGGCTTGTACTTCAGCGGTGGATCATCCGCACCGTTGATCCTGCAGGCCGCCGACCACTACGACGACGCAGTGGGCTGACGGCTCATTTCTTGGTAGCGGATTTCTTGGTAAGGGACTTCTTCCCGGCCTTCTTCTCGCTGCCTTTAGCAGGGCTCTTTGCGCCGCCCTTAGTTTTAGCGGCGATAGTTTTAGCGGCGATCTTCGAGCTGGCCTTGTTCTCACCCTTTGCGGCCTTCGCCGCCTTCTTAGTCTTGGGCGACTTGGTCGTGGGCAGGTGCACAGCGGTCAGATGCGCGGCCGCGGTGACCCTGCTGGCCGGGCGGCGGGCAGCGGTGGTCGTCGGCACGCTGGTCGGCGCGGCTGGGGTCGTTTCCGGTTGCGCTGGGCTAGCAGCGGCAGCCGTGATGGCTGTGCCGTCCTGCGGCAAAGCTCGAGTTCCACTGACCACTTCGCGAAACAGTGTGCCTGGACGAAACGCGGGCACGTCGGTCTGCTGGATGATCACTGCCTCGCCGGTACGGGGATTGCGCGCGGTTCGCGCCGCCCGGGCTCGCTTCTCGAACACGCCGAAACCGGTGATGGTGACCTTGTCCCCGGCGTTGACCGCCCGGACCACGACATCGACCAGACCGGCCACCGCGGCGGCGGCGACCTTCTTGTCACCAAGGCGCTCCGCGAGGGCGTCGATCAGCTGAGCTTTGTTCATTTCCGCTCCCCCCACGCACGGACCCCGGCCGGGCCATTGTTGGCCACCGTAGGGCGGAGCGCGCCCAAACACCATGTGCCACACCAAGAATCCGAGCTGTGACCAACCCCAGCGCTAACCCACTGTCGTAGTTGGTAGCCAGGACGGGCGGTGGACCTCGAATGAGTCGATCTCCTGGGCGTGCCGCAGGCTCAGCGCGATGTCGTCCAAGCCCTCTAGCAGGCGCCAGCGGGTGTAGCGATCGATAGTGAAGGCCACCGTGAGGTTTTTGGCCTGCACGGTCTGCTCCGAGAGATCGACGGTGACTTCGGTGCCCGGCTCTGTTTCCAGCAGCTTCCACAGCGTTTCGACATCGGCCCGCTCGCACTGAGCCGCTAGTAGACCTTGCTTGCCGGCGTTGCCCCGGAAGATGTCACCGAACCGCGGCGAGATCACCACCCGGAACCCGTAGTCCAGCAACGCCCAGACCGCGTGCTCCCGCGACGACCCGGTGCCGAAGTCCGGCCCGGCGACCAGCACGCTGCCGTTGCGGTAGGCCTCGTGATTGAGGACGAAGTCCTCGTCGGCGCGCCAAGCCGCGAATAGGCCATCCTGGAAACCAGTGCGGCTGACCCGTTTCAGATACACCGCAGGAATGATCTGATCGGTGTCCACATCAGACCGACGCAACGGCACGCCAATCCCCACGTGGCAGGTAAATCGCTCCATTGTCGCTCCTTACTCGTAAGTGGCGTTGAGTGCCATAACACTGTTTGCCACTCACGACCCCAAGTCGGCGGGGGATGAGAGGGTGCCGCGGATTGCGGTGGCGGCCGCAACCAGCGGGGAGACCAGGTGGGTGCGGCCGCCCTTGCCTTGGCGGCCTTCGAAGTTGCGGTTGGACGTCGATGCGCAGCGTTCACCGACGGCGAGCTGGTCGGGGTTCATCCCGAGGCACATCGAGCAGCCCGCCGAGCGCCATTGGGCACCGGCCGTGGTGAACACCTCATGCAGGCCCTCGGCCTCGGCCTGAGCGCGTACCCGCATCGAGCCGGGAACCACCAGCATTCGCACCCCGTCGCGCACCCGGTGCCCGGCGAGCACCGCCGCCGCGGCCCGCAGGTCCTCGATCCGCCCGTTGGTGCAGGAGCCGAGGAACACCGTGTCCACCGCGATGTCGCGCAGCGGTGTACCGGGTTGTAAGTCCATGTACGACAGCGCCGTGCGCACCGCGAGCCGCTCGCCTGCATCGGTGATCTGCTCGGGATCGGGTACCCGCTCGGACAGTGGCAAGCCCTGTCCGGGGTTGGTGCCCCAGGTCACGAACGGTGTCAGCGCGTCCGCGTCGATCTCTACCTCGGCGTCGAAGGTGGCGTCGTCATCGGTATGCAGCTCTTTCCAGTACTGCATCGCCGCGTCCCACTGCGGACCCGCCGGCGCATGGGGGCGGCCGGTCAGGTAGTCGAAGGTGGTGGCGTCCGGCGCGATCATGCCGGCCCGGGCTCCCGCCTCGATCGACATGTTGCAGATCGTCATGCGGGCTTCCATGGACAGCTGCTCGATCACGTTGCCGCGGTACTCCAGCACGTACCCCTGGCCTCCCCCGGTACCGATCCGAGCGATCACCGCCAGGATGACGTCCTTACTGGTGACGCCAGCGGGCAGCCCCCCATCGCGGCTGCGCACGGTCACCGCCATGGTCTTGAACGGGCGCAACGGCAGGGTCTGGGTGGCCAGCACGTGCTCCACCTCCGAGGTGCCGATGCCGAACGCCAGCGCGCCGAACGCACCGTGCGTGGAGGTGTGCGAGTCACCGCAGACCATCGTCATCCCCGGTTGGGTCAGCCCCAGCTGAGGCCCGATGACGTGCACGATGCCCTGCTCGACGTCGCCCATCGAGTGCAGCCGCACGCCGAACTCCGCGCAGTTGCGGCGCAGCGTCTCCAGCTGGGTGCGGGATACTTCGTCGGCGATCGGCAGCTCGATGTCGGTGGTAGGAACGTTATGATCTTCGGTGGCGATCGTGAGATCGGGCCGGCGGACCGGCCGGCCACCCGACCGCAGGCCGTCGAAGGCTTGTGGGCTGGTGACCTCGTGGATCAGGTGCAGATCTATATAGAGAAGGTCGGGTGTCGCGATAGTAGGGTCGCCATCGCCTCGATGGACAACGTGGTCATCCCAGACCTTCGCCGCGAGCGTGCGTCCCATCAGCAAGTCCTCTGTTCGGTTCTCCCACATGCTGGACATCCCATATGGCGAGAAGTTAGTATCGAGATGTGGAACAGCATAGCGGAATCGGCGTGCTAGACAAGGCCGTCATGGTGCTGCGGACGGTGGCCGGTAACCCCTGCGGGCTGGCCGAGCTGTGTGCCCGTACCGGCCTGCCCCGGGCCACCGCGCACCGGCTGGCGGTGGGCCTGGAAGTACACCGGCTGCTCCGTCGCGACGCTGACGGGCGGTGGCGTCCCGGGCCCGCTTTGCGCGAGCTGGGCGAGGGTGCGCTTGACCCGTTGCTCGACGCCGCGGCGATGGTACTGCCCCGGCTGCGCGACGTCACCGGCGAAAGCGTGCAGCTCTACCGGCGCGACGGGATGGTCCGAGTCTGCGTGGCGGCCGCTGAGCCCCCGAGTGGGCTGCGCGACACCGTCCCGGTGGGGGCCCGGCTGCCGATGGGTGCCGGATCGGGCGCGAAGGTGTTGGCCGCATGGGCTGATCCGGCCACCCAACGGGCCGTACTCGGCGAAGCCGTCTTCAGTGAGCGAACGCTGCTGGAGGTCCGCCGACGGGGCTGGGCGCAGAGCGTGGCCGAGCGCGAGTCCGGGGTGGCCAGTGTGTCGGCTCCAGTGCGCGACGCGGCTGGCGCCGTGGTCGCGGCGGTCTCGGTGTCCGGCCCGGTGGAGCGGATCGGTCGGCGCCCCGGCGTCCGCTGGGCCGCAGACCTGCTGGCCGCCGCCGAGGCGCTGCACAACCGGCTGTAAGGCGTGCGCCGCAGCGTGCTGGCGGCTCAACAGCCCAGCTGGTCCAACGCCGCGCGGACAGTCTCGGCGAACGCGACGCCGAGCTCTTCAAAGATCTCAAGCGCGGTGCGCCAGAGTTCGCAGGCTTGGCCACGGTCTGCGGTATCGGAGGCGATATGACCGAGTCCCCACAGCGCCTCAGCTTCACCGCGCCGGTCAGCTAGTCGCCGGGCCAGGGTTAAGACCTGGTGGTAGTACTCACGGGCCTGGCCATGCTCCCCCACCGATCGCTCCACCTCACCCAGACCGCGCAGTGCCGTGATCTCCCCGAACCGGTAGCCAAGTTGCCGGGCCAGGACCAACGCCTGGGAGTGGTATTCACGGGCCTGGACATACTCGCCGACCAGCCGCTCGACGTAACCCAGGCCCCGAAGCGCCAAGACCTCACCGAATCGGTAACCGAATTGCCGGGCCAGCGCCAACGCCTGGGAGTGGTGCCCGCGGGCCTGGCCGTACTCCCCGACGGACCGCTCGACCTCGCCCAGACTCCGTAGCGCCAAGACTTCACCGGGCCGGTCACCGAGACATCGGGCCAGGGTCACGGCCTGGGTGTGGTACTGCCGGGCCAGGCCATACTCCCCAACGAACCGCTCAACCTCGCCCAGACCCCGCAGCGCCTGTGCTTCAGCGCGCCGGTAGCCGAGGTGCCTGGCCAGGGTCAAGGCCTGGGTGTAGTAGTCGCGGGCCTGAGCGTGCTCGCCGACGACCCGCTGAACCTGACCCAGCTCCCAGAGCGCCAAAACCTCACCGAATCGATCACCAAGGCGCCGGGACAGGGTCAAGGCCTGGGTGTGGTACTCGCGGGCCTGGCCGTACTTCCCGACCAGCCGCTCCACATCGCCCAGCCCCCGCAACGCCAAAACTTCACCGAACCGGTAACCCAGGTCCCGCGCCAGGGACAACGCCTCGGTGTAGTGCTCGCGAGCCTGCCCGTACTCCCCGACCAGCCGCTCGACCTCGCCCAGCCCCCGCAACGCCAAGACCTCGCCGAACTGGTAACCCAGGCCGCGGGCCAGGGACAACGCCTCGGTGTAGTGCTCGCGAGCCTGGCCGTACTCCCCGACCAGCTGCTCAACCTGGCCCAGGCCGCGCAGCGCCTCGACCTCAGCACGCCGATCACCGACACTGCGGCTCAGGGCCAAGGCCTGGGCGTGGTACTCGCGGGCCTGGCCGTATTCCCCGACCAGCTGCTCCACCTGGCCCAGGCCGCGCAGCGCTTCGGCTTCATCACGCCGGTCACCGAGGTGCCGAGCCAGGGCCAACGCCTGGGTGTGGCACTCGCGGGCCTGGACGTACGCCCCGACCAGCCGCTCAACTTGACCCAGCTCCCGCAGGGCCAGGACCTCACCGAATTGGTAACCGAGGTGGCGAGCCAGCGCTAACGCCTGGGTGTGGTAGTCGCGAGCCCGGCCGTACTCCCCGACCAGCTGCTCAACTTGACCCAGCCCGCGCAACGCGTCGGCTTCAGTACGCTGGAAACCGAGCTGCCGGGCCAAGGCCAGGGCCTGGGTGTAGTACTCACGGGCCTGGACGTACTCCCCGACGAGCCGCTCAACCTGACCCAGCCCCCGCAGCGCGTCCGCCTCACCGAATGGGTAATCGAGCTGCCGGGCCAGCGCTAACGCCTCAGTGTGGTAATTGCGGGCTTGGACGTAGTCCCCCACCAGTCGCTCAGTTTGGCCCAGCCCGCCCAGCGCGTCGGCTTCAGCACGCCGGTAATCGAGCTGCCGGGCCAGGGTCAACGCTTGAGTGTGGTAATTGCGTGCCTGGCCGTACTCACCCACCAGCCGCTCAACATAACCCAGCCCCCACAATGCGTCGACCTCACCGCGCCGATCACCGAGGTGTCGGCAGACGGTTAAGGCTCGGCCGTGCAGATAACGGACGTCGGACCAAAAACCGAAGTCGCGGAAATGTCCAGCCAATACCGTCGCCAGGTCCGCGCCTTGCGCGGTCGAGCTCATCGCTCGGACACACCCGAGCAGGTTATGCCGCTCAACAATCAGCCAGGTGCGCGCCTGCGAGGCGTCAGCGAACGCCAGCACCACATCCTGGTCGGCGCATTTACCAGGGTCGCCGGAGACATAGGGCCGAAGCAACCGGTCGGCCTCATGGATGATCGCCAGGTACCTGCTGGCCAGCCGATCCACCGCCGCCGCCCGCTGGGCTGGTGGTTCCTCGGCGTCGGCACGTTCCCCGGCGTAAAGCCGCACCAGGTCGTGCATTCGGTACCGCGGACCCCCGGCAACGCCCACGACTGACAGCTGCTCCAGCAGGTTGTGGTCGACCAGCTCGCGCAAGAGCTGCCTGCCCCGGCCGGGTGATACGTCGGCCACCGCGGCGATCACCACCGGTGTGATCTCGGGTCCGGGATGCCAGCCCAATAGGCGGAAAGCCCGACGCTGCTCAGAAGTCATGAGCTGGTAGGACCATTCGAACGCCGCTCGCACCGAAACGTGCTCAGCAATCAAAGTATCCAGCGCCGCGGTCTGGTCGGCAAAGTCCGCTGCAACGTCGGCGAGGAGCTCGCCCGTGTGGTGACGCAACCACCCGGCGATGAGTCTGATCGCCAATGGCAGCCGACCGCACGCGGCCAGGATCTCCCCGACAGCCTCGCGGTCCTTGCACCGTTGCGGGCCGACCAGCTTGATGAACAGTTGTTCCGCCTCTCCCCACCCCAAGACGTCCAGCGAGAGCGGGTACGCGTCGGTCAGACCGGTCAGTTTGCGCCTGCTGGTGATCAGCACAAGGCAGCCAGGTGCTTCGGGGAGCAGCGGCAGCACCTGGTCGCTAGTACGTGCGTTGTCCAGCACGATCAACATGCGCCGCAGGTGGATATGGTGGCGCCACTGATCTTGACGGTCGGCGAGATCGGCTTCGATCGCCTCTGGCGGAACACCCAGTTGGAGCAGCATCTGCTCCAACGCGCCATATGCTTCGCGTGGCTGCATGCCAGGGGTATGACCAAACAGGTCGACCCAGATGCCTCCGTCCGGGTAGCACGACGCGAACTCCTGGGCGGCATGCCGGGCGAACGCCGTCTTTCCCACTCCCGCCATGCCGTCGATTGCGTAGATGCTCACCACGGTGCCGTGCGGAGCCTGCTCGGAAATCTGAGCGCGCAGCTCCGCCATCGGTCTGTCCCGCCCGGTGAAGTACGTAACCTCGCCGGGCAGCCCGCCCCCCGGACGCCCCAGTGCTGGTCCGGTCAGCCGTTCACCGGCAGTCGCCGGGTCAACCGCGACGATCATTTGTTGAGCCCGTGGGTCATCGCCGCCTTGTGCGCTCGGACGACGACTGCTCTGCCGCTGTACCGGTAGCTCCAACGACTCACCGTGGCGCAAGTCGCTGATGTCCAGAAATGCCTGCCGGTCGCAAGCCGGCATTGCTTCCAGATCGTCTACGTCGACCAGCTGGTCCCACGTGGTTTCGTAGATGGCCGCCAGGATCTTCAGCGTCCGCACCGACGGTCGGACACCTCCCGTAGGCCACTTTTCATACTCACAGATACGGCTGCCCCGCATGCGGATATCCAGATCGGCCCGGATTCGGTCGAATCTTGTCGCGATCTCCTCTTGGGTGAGTTCGTGGGCCAATCGCCAGGCCTCTCGGGGCCGACAACCACAGCGCAGCAAGTCCGTCACAAGCTTTTCGATGAGCTGGCGGCCGTGCAGCCCGAGCCGAACCAGACGTTCCCGCTGTTGCTCGCGGTATGCCTTACCAACCGATCTGCGCGCCATGGTTCATCGTGCCCTCCTGCGGAACTTTGTACACCATGGTCCTTAGGTAATGGCTGGAACTCTCCCCTGCACCGGAAGAGATCCGAACGCTGCTCGTGAGTTTTTACGTCAAGAAATCTCTATTTTACCAGGTCACAGGTGCTTCGGCAGGGGGAGAAAATATCTCCATTGGGCGTGAGCGACTCCATCGGTAACGTCTGCGAACATAATCTGGGTGGCCCCCACGCGAATCATGAAAGGAGAATCATGACCGTCATGACTTACCGGACGCAGGACGGGCTCGCTGACTACGGCTTCTCGATCGAGTTCCAGCCATGGACAGGTTGGCGAGTCTACATCATCTTTAGACCCTTCCATCAGGACCATGACGACAGCGTGAAACTACCTCATCAAGCTATCGACGATAGTGGGCGCTGCTTTGTGAACTGGTCTGCGAAGATCGATAGCCTCGGCGAGGCGAGAACAGTCGCCGAGCTCTGGGCAGAGATGATTCAACGTTACGAGCGCGCCGAGATAGAAAAGCAGGGTGATGCCGCGGCGGCCAAGCAACAAAGTACCCTGCAGGGACTGAGGACCGACGCAGCCTGATCACTCTTGCCGGGTTACTTCGGTGGTGTGATCAGGCCGAAGGGGTCAGCGCATCAAGGACGGCGGGGCGTGCGGTCGCGGGTCCGTAGCCAGTGAGCCGGGCGCGCAGTGCCGCGGCACCGAGAGCCGGGTGGAACAACAGCACGGGAGAGCCCATCAGGTGGTAAACCCGGGCCATGACAGCGTATGCGTGCAGATTCCCATGAGCGGCGAGGCGGCTGAGCTGCTGAGTCCACTGGCCGAGCAGCGCCTGTGGAAGGGACTGACGACCGATGCTGGTGGGATAGCGCAGATCCTCGCTCGTGGACATGGCCCAGGGCAGCGACACGACGGTAGTGAACTTTCGGAGTAGTCGACGGGTATAACCCGGGCCGAGACCGGCGGCAAGCGCCTGGCGCAAGAGCAGGGCCTCACAAGCCGCGACCGTGATGCCTTGCCCGTAGATCGGGTTGAATGCGCATAACGCATCGCCGACGACGAGCAGGCCCTCGGGCCAATCCGGCACCCGCTCGTAGCGATGGCGGCGGTTGCCGGTTTGGCGATGCACGGCAACGTCGCCGACCGGCTCGGCGTGGCGCACCAGCTCCGCCAGCGCCGGGTCGGGTAACCGCTGGAGGAACGACTCGAACCCCGCGGCATCGCGCGGAGGCCGGTGCTCACCGCAGCCGACGGCGGTCACCAGCCAACGATCACCTTCAACCGGCAGCGCGATACCGCCGACCAACGTCGTCGGCGTCTGCTGGAGGACAACACCCATGGCACCGAAGCCGGATGGGGCGTCGGCGTACATCCGAGTGGCGTAACCCACCCCTGAATCGACCTGAGAAACCGGTGCCTGCCCCACACCAGCCTCCGCCAACCACACCGGTAGCCGCGAGCTGCGCCCGGACGCGTCGACCACGAGATCGGTCAGCACAGTGGAGCCGTCCGCCAGACCCACCTCCCAGTGCAGATCACGACGCCGGAGACTGATCACCCTCGAACCGGTGCGAATCTCCACCCCGGGCAGCCCCGTTACCCTGCGCCGGAACACATGCTCGAACAGCGGACGAGTCAGCGACAACACTTCGAACCCGCGTTGCTCGACAGGCAGCCACCCATGCTCGGCAAGCCACGGCAGCCCACCGGTATCAACGGGCACGGCACCGGCACTGAGCAGCTCCTGCCGCGAGCCGGGCAGCAACTCCTCCAGGGCGAGAAGGCCACGAAAGAGGAACACATGTGGCTGCTCCCCCTGTGGCACCCCAGCCCGGGGCTCCGGTTCGCCAGGTAGGACATCGCGCTCAAGCACCGTTACCGAGTTGTCCCTGCACGCTGCGGCGGCAGCGGCGAACAACCCCGCGAGGCTCGCCCCCACTACAACGACCCGCAACGGTCCTTCCCCCGACATCTCAGCCACCACTCCAACCTAATCCCAGACACATTGCAGCGCCCGGAGGGTTCCGCGCGGTGGCATGGTGGCAGCGCGGACGCGCACAGGCTCTACGTCGCCGCGGAACGGGCGATCCCCGACAGTCCGTCCGTGGCCACCAAGCCGCGCGATGCCAGCTCGTGCCGGATCTGCCGCTGTCGCGCTTCGTCACGGGCGAGAGCCGCTGCCGCACTCTGCGGTCCGTCGCGCAATTCTGGAACAATCAAGCGAAACCATTGGTGTGTGGAGAGAAAGGAGTAGATGCCTGCCTGGGAGGTCGCCATCATCGGCGATACACCGGGCTCGGAGCATAGCGCTCCCCACCGACCCCGGTATAGATTGAACGACTCGGAGGACAGCCCTGAGTCCAGTTGGGCGCTGACAGCGGGTGACTCGACTGTCACCCTCGTGTAGTTCGGCTCAGTATCGTCCATTCGCCGCAGCTGCTCGTCATCGAGCCACAATACGCTGAGTCTAGTTCGTCGCGTACCCTCGGCCAAAACTGGAATGAACGGGATGTAGCCGGCTTTGCTGATGTGCGCGGAGTGTGCCACAGTCAGTTTCGATGTGACGACGTGAGTTATCGGAATGACGTTGTGGTGTGAGTGGCCGCGGTACTTGTACGATAGTTGCCCGGGCGCGGCATTCGAGCCGACTGCCACGACCGGAGACCGGCTGGCCATCGGGGCTGCCCGTGCCGCTGACAGAGCCGCCCCAAGGCGGTCAGCGTTCGTCAGCGACAGTGGCCCCCCGTCATGCTGGACGCTCCAGTCCGCGGGGGGAAACCCTGGGATGGATTGAAGCACGTAGAGCCACGACCCGAATAATAGGCAGTTCGTCGTGACCAACTTTCCTGGGTAGCTCAGTGGTTGTTCACTGGGACTCAGATCGAGCCCGATTTTCTGAATGTCGGGCATTAGCGGGCACCAATCTCATACAGACCAGCGATTACCCGCGTGATGATACCCTTCCACCAGGGAAGCATTCTCATTCGTCAGGTGACTTTCGCCGCCGCGGCGCGCCGTTCGGGTCACCGACCTTCAACACGCACCCACCTTGTGCCTACACCAAGCGCCCTCACCACGCCCAGCAGCCCCGCCACGCTCGAACCGGTGACGCGCACTGCGGTCAACGGCTGGGCACCGGATCACCCCGACGACCCGGTGCCACCCCCCGACGAACAGATAGCAACCACCATAGGTAAACCGAATGTAACCACCTATGAACGGATGGTTACCACCCGGGGTGGACGATCGGTGAACTCGGCCGATGAATCCTCCGGGCGAGCGGCGCACGCAGGGTTGTCCCCCGGTACGGCCGGGGTCATGCAGCCACCCGGGACCCATCTCACACCTCACGGCCGCACGGAGTTGGCACGTATTCGACACAGACGCGACGGCCGGCTAGCACCGGGCGCAGCTGGACAACAGAAGAGCGGCCCCTGACATGAACTCCCAGATCAGGGACCGCCTTAGCGGATACCACCGGTGTAGCCCCGACGGGATTTGAACCCGCGCTACCGCCTTGAGAGGGCGGCGTCCTAGGCCGCTAGACGACGGGGCCGCGAGAACGCGATGATGACATTCGCTGGGGTACCAGGACTCGAACCTAGACTAAC
>JAICSB010000035.1 GCA_025937115.1 Pseudonocardiaceae bacterium
GGGCTCCACTCGCTGAGTACTCGACGGCGTGCAGGACCATCGCGAGGAGGTACAGGACCAGCGCCGTGCCATACGCGAGGTCACTGTAGGACTCCAGAACCGCGTTGATCGGCACCCTCATCCCCCTCCTTCGACACCACAGCCTTCGATCTCACAGTAGGCACTGGTGGCTGGGCCCGCCGGGGCGGCAGCAGATCAGCGGCAATGCGGTCAAACTCCTCGCCGTAGCCAGCAGCCTCAGTTCGGGCCAACCCGCCCAATTCGACCACGGTACCGGCCGGTTCCGCCGGTGTGACGCGCACCCACAATCGGCGGCGTTTGACCAGCAGGGATAGCCCAAGGCCACCGAGCACCAGCACCGCGAAGCCGAGCACCCAGAGCTGCGTCGGGTCGTAGGAGACCTGCAGCGACACGAAGCGGGTCACCCCGTCGAAGTGCACCACCGTGTGGTCGGGCAGGGTGAGCTGCTCGCCGGGTCGCAGGTTCTGCCGCGCCACCTGCTTCAAGCGCCCCGAGTCCACCATCGACTGATCGATGGAGAAGATCGACTGGCCACGGCCGGAGTTGTTGCCCAGATCGCCCTTGAGCACGTCGACCGCGACGGCCGGATCGAGCATGTCCGGGAACGCCGAGGACAACAGTGAACCGCGAAATGTCGCGGTCGGCGCGAACAGCCCGGTGATCGCAAGCTGGCCGGTACGCCGGGTCGCGTCGTCGGTGACCCCGGGTGGGTCGAACTTGGTGGTGCCCTCCGACAGCATCGTGCCCAGCTCCACCGGCGGCCACTGCACTACCGCGCTGCGCTGCTGCCCGTCCGGGAAGGTGACCGTGAACTGGGGCGCGTAACCGTGGCCGAGCAGGTACACCCGGGTGCCGCCGATCCGCAACGGGTCGTTGACCTTCAACAGGTAGGGATGCCACGTGCCCGCGGCGATGTCGTCGGGACCCTGGTAACTGATGGCGGCGCGGTAGTCCTCTGGCGCTCCGGTGGGCAGGTAGGTCGGCTTGAAAGCGTTGACTTCCACGCAGAACGGGGTGAGCGCGGTACCGTCGACCGATCGGCCTGGCCGGAACGAGTCATAAGCCAGCGAGCCGGAGTTGCAGAACTGTGAGCCGTTGGCGAGCACGATCACCTGGCCCTCGTAGCCGACCAGCTTGCCGATCGCGAAGGCCACCAGCAGCCCCAGCAAGGCGACGTGAAAGACGAGATTGCCCGCTTCGCGTAGGTAACCTCGTTCGGCGGACAACGTCCGGACGCCACCAGGCTCCTCGCCGTCGGCGATTCGCCAACCACGCAGCCGTCGCCGTGCCGCCGCGATGACCTCAGCAGGGGTACTCGCGGACTCACCGGCAGCATGGTGCGGCAGCCGGGCGAGGTTGCGGGGGGTGGCTACCGGCGCCCGGCGCAGCTGCCGCGCATAGTCGATGCTGCGCGGCACCACGCATCCCATCAGCGAGATGAACAGCAGCAGGTAGATCGCGGCGAACCACGGGCTGGCGAAGACTTCGAAGAAACCCAGCCGGTCCAGCACCGGCGCCAAGCTCGGGTGCTGCTCCTGATAGGTCCGCACCCGCTGGGCGTTGAGCGAGTACTGCGGCAGCAGAGCCCCCGGCAACGCGCCCAGCGCCAGCAGGAACAGCAGCGCCAGAGCGGTGCGCATGCTCGTCAACCCGCGCCAGGTATTGCGGGCCAACGCCGTCAACTGGGTCAGTCGGTTCATCAGATCGGCGTCTCGAAACCCCGCACCGGCCCTTGGAGTACCGCGATGAGCTCCGCCCATACGCCTGTGACCAGCGCAAACCCGACTACGATGAGCAACCCCCCACCGGCGAGTTGGACCCCGCGGACGTGTTCGCGCAGCCAGGACATCGCCCGGACCGCGCGCCTTGCGCCGAAAGCAAGCAACAGGAACGGCACCCCCAGCCCGAGGCAGTAGGCCACGACCAGCAACACTCCGCGAGCGAGGCCACCGCCGGGGGTGCCGACGGCCAGCGCGATCACCCCGGCCAGCGTGGGTCCCAGGCACGGCGTCCAGCCCAGCCCGAATACCGCGCCCAGCAGCGGCGCACCGAGCAGGTGCCGGGGCCCCAACCCTGGGCGCGGGTGCACCCGCAGGTCACGTTGCAAGGTGGGGACCATCCCGACGAACACCAGGCCCATCGCAATGGTGATCACACCACCGACCCGCTGCAGGATCACCTCATTGACGGTCAGCCGGTCCGCGATGCCGAGGACCGTCACCACGCTGGCGGTGAACACCACCGAAAAACCGCACACGAACAGCGCGACCGCGCTGAACACCCGTCCCCGGCTGCGATCGGCGCCCTCAGCGCCGACCAACCCGGTCAGGTACGCCAGGTAGCCCGGCACCAGCGGGACCACACACGGCGAGGCAAAACTCACCGCACCGGCCAACACCGCCAACCCCGCCGCCAACAACAGCGGCCCGGAGATGGCGAATTCGGTGAGCCCCACATCGCTCAGCGTAGGTCGAGGCAGCTCGTCAGGCAGCACCAACCCCGTGCCCGGGCGCGAAAGGGGTCAGGACTCCGCCGCGATGCGCGCCACCACGGGCTGTAGATCCTGCGCGTGGATGGAGTGCAGGAACACTGCGGCGACCCGGTGGTGGCGGTCCAGGACGATGGTCAGCGGCACCACTGAACGAGGGACACCGTTGAGCGCGAGCAGCGTCCGGCCGGGAGGATCGAAAATCGACGGGTAGGTGAGACCGAAGTCGCGGGCGAAGTCCGCGCCGGCCTGCCGGCTGTCCCGGACGTCGACCCCGACGAACTGCACCCGCTGAGCCGAGGTGGCACGAGCCACCCGCACCAGGTCGCTGGCTTCGGACCGGCACGGCCCGCACCATGAGCCCCAGACGTTGAGCACCACCGTCTGGTCGGGGTAGCCCGCCAGCGATACCGTCGTCCCAGGTTCGGTCACGCTGTCCCCGGCCAGCGCTCCGACCGTGCCCCGGCTGGCCGGCGGATCGTAGAAGATATCGGTCTTCCCACCTGGGGTGACGAACTCGAAGGTGCCGCCGTGGGTTACCGCGTCGGTCCCGGTGGCGCAACCAGCCACCACGAAAGCTGCCGCGAACAGCAACAACGCACGCCTCATGCCCCGGCCACCCTCGGGTCCGAGTAGCCGGCGGGCTGGCTGTAGACCACGTCGATCAGCGTGTCGCCGTCGAACACCAGACTGGTCAACGACGCCAGGGCGCACTGCCTGCGCCGCGGATCGTGCCATAGCCGCTGCCCAGCCAAGTGTCGACGCAAGGTGTAGATCGGCAGTTGATGCGACACGCACACCGCCTCATGCCCGGCGGCCCGGTCGCGGGCCCGGTACGTCGCGGCGAGCATCCGGTCGGCGATCTGTTGGTAGGGCTCTCCCCAGGACGGCCGGAATGGGTTGCGCAGCTTGGGCCAGTACCGCGGGTCGCGTAGCGCCCCGTCACCGACCGACACCCGGGCTCCCTCGAACACGTTGGACGCCTCGATCAATCCCTCGTCGGTGACCACCTCGAGCTGGTGTCGGGCGGCTACCGACTTCGCGGTCTGTTGCGCCCGCAGCAGCGGCGAGGCGACCACCTGCACTATGTCCCGATCGGCGAGATGCGCGGCGACTTGCTCAGCTTGGCGCACGCCAGCGTCGGACAGCCCGAAGCCGGGTAGCCGGCCGTAGAGGATCCGGTTCGGGTTGTGCACTTCACCGTGCCGCAGCAGGTGAACCACGGTGGCACTCATGCCGGCTGCCTGGCTTGCGCGGCGGCCCGGGCGGCATGTGGCAGCGCCCCCGCGATCACTTCGAAAGCCTCCTCGTCCAGTGCTGCGGAGACGAACCAGGACTCGAACGCGCTCGGTGGAGCGTAGACGCCATGCTCCAGCAGCGCGTGGAAGAAAGCCGGGAAACGCCAAGTCTCGGTGGCTTTGACCCCGACGTAGTCCCGCACCGGTCCGCTGGCGGGGGCGGTGAAGAACACGCTGAGCATCGAGCCCGCGGTCTGCACCCGGTGCGGCACGCTGTGGGCGTCCAATGCCTGATCGAGCAGACCGGCCAGCCTGGTCGCCACCACATCCAGCTGGGCGTAGACATCCCGGTCGGCGGCCCGCAGCGTGGCCAACCCGGCGGCCACCGCGACCGGGTTCCCGGACAGGGTGCCCGCCTGGTAAACCGGGCCGGCCGGGGCGAGGTAGGACATCAACTCCACCGAACCGCCGAACGCCGCCGCCGGCAACCCGCCGGACATCACCTTGCCGAAGGTGTAGAGGTCAGCCGGCACGTGCTCAAGCCCGAACCAGCCGGCGGCCGAGACCCGGAACCCGGTCATCACTTCGTCGAGGATCAGCAGCGCGCCGTGGGAGTGGCACAACTCGCGCAGCTCGGCGTTGAACCCGGCGTCGGGCGGTATCGCACCCATGTTCCCGGCAGCCGCCTCGGCGATGACGGCGGCGATCTCGGTGCCCCGTTCGGCGAACAGGGCACGGACCGCGTCGAGGTCGTTGTAGGGCAGCACGATCGTGTCAGCGGCCTGCGCACCGGTGACGCCCGGGCTGCTGGGCAACCCGAAGGTGGCGACGCCCGACCCGGCGGCGACGAGTAGCGCGTCGACGTGCCCGTGGTAGTGCCCGGCGAACTTGACTACCGCGGCGCGCCCGGTGACGCCCCGGGCCAGCCGGATCGCGCTCATCGTCGCCTCGGTGCCGGAGTTGACCAGGCGCACTTGGTCAACTGGCTCGACTCGGCGCACGATCTCCTCAGCGAGCTCAGTCTCCCCGGCGGTGGGAGCGCCGAAGGACAGCCCCCGGGTGACGGCCGCCTGTACCGCTTCCACCACTGCGGGGTGCGCGTGGCCCAAAATCATCGGGCCCCAGGATGAGACCAGATCGACGTAACGGCTGCCGTCGGCATCCCACAGGTAGGGTCCCGCTGCTCGGACCATGAAGCGCGGCGTGCCGCCGACCGCGCCGAAAGCCCGCACCGGGGAGTTCACCCCGCCGGGGATCACAGCGCAGGCCCGATCAAACAGCCGAGCTGACTCGGGGGCTGTCATCGGTAGTGCTGTCGGAATGCTTGCACCGTCATGCGCCGTCCCGCGTCGAGCAACAGGATCCCCGCCACCGTGGCCGCGCCGACGGCGATCGCCCACCAACGTCCCTCGATACGGTAGAGCGCAATGCCGCGGCGCGTCGCGGTGAAGACGACGCCGCGGTGCCAGCACCACCAGGTCAACCCGCCCAGCACGATCGCGACCAACACCTCGGCCACCGCCCGCAGCGGGCTACGCCCCGCCCACGTTGCGAAACCCACGCTTGCACCCTGCCATGGCATGCCCCGCAGGTGATCGGCGGCCCCGCACCCGCTCGGATCGCTGCCGACGAGTCGCAGAGCGCTCGCCCACGCTCTCATGATCGCCGAAACTGAGGCCTCACCGCGCGATATCGCGCGCCCACAGCTCACTTTCACCGATCACAGACGCCGTTCAGGGGGACTGTCGGTGATCGCTGGCAATGTGGTGAGCCGTGACGCGAGATAACGACATGGATCGACTGCTCCGCAGCCAGCACGGCGCTGTGAGTCGGGCGCAGCTACGCGAGCGTGGAGTCAACGCGAACTCCATCGATACTTGGGTCCGACGTGGTCGACTACGGCGGATCCTTCCGAACGTCTACTGCACCGGCCCGCCGTCGCTGGCCGCCCGAGCGCATGCCGCACACCTGTGGCAACCAAAGGGTGTGGTCAGTCATCTCGCCGCCGCCCACCTGTGGCAAATGGCAGTCGACGAGCCTGCAGTCGTGCACCTGACGGTGCCGCTGGGCTTGGTGCGCGCATCGCCCGTGCCGTGGCTGCGTCTGTTTCGCCGGGATACGCGCGCAACCGGCGTAGCACCGTTGGTGGGCTGCCGGTCACCGACGTGCCTCGCACCGTCTTCGACTGTCTTGCACTGCTCGATGCCCCGGCGTGCGCGGCGCTGCTCGATCACGCCACGGCGACTTTGACCTCGGAGCGAGCGCTGCGGATGCGTTACGTCGAGGACCTCGGATTGCGCGGCTCGCCTCATGTCGCCCAGCAGCTGGCGTCGCTGGTGCCTGGCGCGGCGTCCGCGCCCGAGCGTCTGCTCGCGCAAGGTCTGAGCTCGACAGGCCTTACCGACTTCCTGGTCAACGAGCCGGTTCACGGGTACATCGCGGACTTCCTCGATCCGGTGCGGCGGCTGATCCTCGAGGTGGACGGTTACCGCACCCACGGCGGCTGGGTCGCGTTTCAGAACGACCGCACCCGCCAGAACGTGCTGGTGGCGCACGGGTACACCGTGCTGCGCTACACCGCCCACGACGTTCCTAACCCGGCTCGGATCAATCCTCGACGAGATCACCGATATGGTCGTCCGGACCAGCCAGCAAACCTCATGATCGTCGAAACTGAGCCACGGCAGTGCAAATTTGAACGGTCAGAGCTCAGTTGCGGCGATCATGGGCGGCGTAGCCACTCGGCAGCGGGCCCGCAGGCCGCCGGAGCGGGCCAGCTGGCCGCGGCAGCGGGCTGGCCGCGGCAGCGGGCTGGCCGCGGCAGCGGCCCGGCTGGCCGCGCTCGATCAGCGCAACCAGCCGGCGGCTTGCGTCGCCCAATAGGTCAGCACCAGATCGGCACCGGCCCGGCGGATGGAGGTCAGCGTCTCCAGTACGGTGCGCCGCCGGTCCAGCCAGCCGCGCGCCACCGCCGCCTCAACCATCGAGTACTCACCGGAGACCTGATAGGCGGCGACCGGGACGTCGGCGACCTCGGCGACTGAGCGCAGCACGTCGAGATAGGACATCGCGGGCTTGACCATCACGATGTCGGCGCCCTCGGCGAGATCCAGCGCGGTCTCGCGCAGCGCCTCGCGCGCGTTGGCCGGGTCTTGCTGGTAGGTCAGCCGGTCGCCGCGCAGCTGGGAGTCCACCGCCTCGCGAAACGGCCCGTAGAACGCCGAGGCGTACTTGGCGCTGTAGGCCAGGATTCCGGCATCGTTATGGCCCGCGGCGTCCAGTGCCGCGCGGATCGCCCCGACCTGACCGTCCATCATGCCGCTGGGCCCCACCAGGTGCGCGCCGGCCTGCACCTGCGCGACGGCCATCTGCCCGTACACCGCGAGCGTCGCGTCGTTGTCCACCCGGCCGGCCGCGTCCAGCAGCCCGCAATGCCCGTGATCGGTGAACTCGTCCAGACACGTGTCAGCCATGATCACGATGTCGTCACCGACCTCGGCACGCACGTCCCGTAGTGCGGTGTTGAGCACGCCCTCCGGGTCGATCCCACCGGAGCCGGTGGCGTCCCGGGTTACGGGCACACCGAACAGCATGATCCCGCCTACCCCGGCAGCCGCCGCCTCGGCCGCGGCCTTGCGTAGCGAGTCCCGGGTGTGTTGCACGACACCGGGCATGGACGGGATCGGTACCGCCTCGGTGACACCCTGCTTGACGAACACCGGCAGCACCAGCTGCCGCGCCCCCACCGTGGTCTCCCGAACCAACCCCCGCATCGCCGCCGTACTCCGCAACCGCCGCGGCCGACTCGTCGGATACATCGCGCTCCCTCCCACCGCGTTCTGGATGCGAAACGCGGTAATCAGACCCCGAATAGGAGCAGTCTGCATCCAGAACGCGGCGAAGGGAGGGTTAGCGGCGGCGGTTTTTGGCTTTTCGGGGGGGTGGTAGCGCACCTTCGGCGCGGAGGTGGGCGGCGTGTTCGGCTAGGGCGTCTACCAGGGCGCCGACTTGGGCTACCTCCGGTTGGACGTCTACCCGGAGGCCGAACTCGATGGCGGTCTCGGCAGTGGCCGGGCCGATGCAGGCCACGATCGTGCGGGTGTGCGGCTTGCCGGCGATACCGACCAGGTTGCGCACCGTGGATGAGGACGTGAAACACACCGCATCGAAGCCACCCGTTTTGATCATCTCTCGGGTCTCAGCGGGCGGTGGGGCGGCCCGCACCGTACGGTAAGCCGTCACGTCGTCGATCTCCCAGCCCCGCTCGCGCAACCCGGCCGCCAACGTCTCGGTCGCGATGTCCGCGCGCGGCAGCAGTACCCGGTCCACCGGGTCGAGAATGTCGTCGAAGGGTGGGAAGTCGGCCAGCAACCCATCGGAGGACTGCTCGCCCGAGGGCACCAGCTCGGGGACTATCCCCATCGCGGCCACCCGCTCGGCGGTGGCTTCCCCGACGCAGGCGATCTTGACCCCAGCGAATGCGCGGGCATCCAGCCCGAACTCGGCGAACTTGTCCCAGACCGCCCGAACCGCGTTGGTGGAGGTGAACACCACCCACTGGTAACGACCGTCGACCAGCCCCTTGACCGCGCGCTCCATCTGCGCGGGCGACCGGGGCGGCTCCACCGAGATCGTCGGGACCTCCACGGGCACCGCGCCGTGCACGGCCAGCCGGTCGCTCATCGCGCCGGCCTGTTCCTTGGTCCGCGGCACCAGCACCTTCCAGCCATACAGTGCCCGCGACTCCCACCAGGACAGCTTCGTCCGCTGCCCGACCACCGAGCCGACGGTCACCACCAGCGGTCCGACGAGCTCGCCGATGTCACCATTCAGCGACGCCAGCGTGGTGTCCACCGTGTGCTGGGTAGGCAGGGTCCCCGCCGCGGTGACCGCCACCGGGGTGTTCGGCGCCAGCCCGTGTTCGATCAGCGCGGCGGCCGTCTCCGCCAGATGTGACGCAGTGGCGTGGAGCACCAGCGGGCCCGGTACCGCGGCCAGTGACGTCCAGTCAACGCCCGCTCGGACGTCGGCTTCAGTGTGCCCGGAGCCCAGCGGTACCCCGGCGAAGGCCGGGACCGCGGTACTCATCGGCACTCCAGGCACCACCTCGATCGGTGTGGACGTGCGGGCCACCGCCAGCGCCTCGGCGACTACCGCGTCGGCGGTGAGTGGGTCCCCGGACACCAGGCGCACCACGACTCGACCGCCGTTGGCCTCGGCTACCAGGTCCTTGGCGACCTCTCCGGGCTCCCCCACCGCGGGACGCACCTCGGCGCTAGGGCCAGCCAGCGCGAGCACGTCGGGTGGCACGTCGGGGTCGGTCACCAGCAACTCGGCACAGTTCAGCAGGTGCTGCGCTCGCACAGTGAGCATCCCGGCGGCACCGGGACCAGCACCGACAAAGGCAATCTGTCCAGCGGTCTTGCAGACACGGCTCATCTACCTACTCGTTTCCCATCAGGCCGCGACCTGGGCCGCGCAGCGCTGGGTCCATACCCAGCGCGCCAGCACCCAGGTCCAGCAACTCGGCCGCGACCAGGCGGCCGAGCTTCTCGGCATCGGTTGGCTCCCCATCGACATTCGCCCCATCGACATTCGCCCCATCGAAATGCGGCCCATCGGAATACGGCCCATCGAAATAAGGCACAGTGGCCGACGACCGGAGCACTCCATCGCCCACAGTGGCTGCAGCTCCGCGCAGGAACAGCCGCAACACAACCCGCCCCTCGTCATCGAGGTCCTCGACGACATCGGCAAGCGCGCCGACCGGGGCGATGCAGGCGGCCGCCACCGAGGCGAGCAACGCCCGCTCGGCAGTCACCGCGGCGCGCACCCCAGCGTCATCGAGCAGCGTGCCCAGCAGATGCTCGGTGTCCAGGTCATCGACCCGGCATTCGCAGGCCAACGCGCCCTGCCCAGGCGCAGGCAACATCTGCAACGGGTCGAGCAGCTCAGTGGCACGATCGCTGCGGCCGAGTCGGGCCAGCCCGGCAGCGGCGATCACCACACCATCGACCTCGCCGTCATCGACGCGACGGATCCGCGAGTCGATGTCACCCTGGATCGGCACAGTCTGCAATCCCAGGCCCAGTGCCCGTAGTTGCGCGCATCGCCGCGGCGATCCAGTGCCGAGCACTGCCCCGGCGGGCAGTTCACCCAGCACCATGCCGTCCCGGGCCACTAATACATCCCGCGGATCCGTGCGCTGCGGTACCGCGGCAATCACCACGCGAGGATCCGTCGCAATGGGCAGATCCTTGTAGGCGTGCACCGCGACATCAATCGCCCCCCCGGCCAGGGCCGCGCGCAACGCCGAGTAACCATCGTCGGCGGTGCGCACCGGTACGACTCGCACCGCAACGCCGGCGGCCCGCAACCGCTGCGCCACCGAGTCGGTCTGGGCAAGTGCCAACGCACCATCCCCGGCTCCCAGCAGCAACGGTGACCGTTGCGACACGGCCATCACCGGGTCCCGGGTGGGTCATCGGTCGACGCTGGACCAATCGGCGCGGCGATGGCGGCAGCTGCTTGCGGGTCCAGTTCGAACAGCTCGCGCAGCGCGTCGGCGTAGGCCTGCCCGCCACCGGCCTCGGCGAGCTGCTTGACCCGCACGGTCGGGGCGTGCAACAGCTTGTCCACCACCCGCCGGACACTGCGGGCCAGCTCGTCGCGCACCGCGGCATCGAGACCCGGCAGCCGCCCGTCGAGCCGCAGCAATTCCGCGTCCACCACCTCAGCCGCGCGCTTGCGTAGTGCAGCGACCGTCGGTGTGACCTCCGCGGTGCGCTGGGCGGCCAGGTACTGGCGCACCTCCTGCGCGACAAGGCAGTGCGCGGTGCTGACCACGTCGGATCCGGTACCGCGCTGTTCCAGCCGGCGAGCCACGGCGCTGAGATCCAGCAGGATCACGCCGAGGATATCACCCACCGCGGGCTCAACGTTGCGGGGCAGCCCCAGGTCACACACCACAAGGGGGACCCGACGGTGGCTCTGCGTGATCTGATCGACGCCGAGCACAGCGCCGGTCGCGCCGGTGCAGCAGATCACCACGTCCACCGCGGCCAACACGCCGGCCACAGCATCCAGGCTGACGGCCCGGGCAGGCGTGCCCTCGGCGTGGCACAGTGCGGCCAGCCGCTGCGCACTGGCGTGGGTACGGTTGGCCACCACGATCTCGGCCACCCCGGCACGGCGGAGTTGCGCCGCGGCCAGCGAACCCATCGAACCGGCGCCGAGCACCAGCGCCCGCCGACCGGCCAAACCCGTCCCGTTGGCACCGGGGGCACCGGCCAGCGCGGCCGCCGTAGCGGCAAGGGCTTCGGAGACCACGGAGGCACCGGCGGCACCGATGCCGGTCTCGGTGTGGATCCGTTTGCCGACCCGGAGCGCTTGCTGCACCACCTCGTGCAGGGTGCGCCCGATCGTGCCCGCTTGTTCGGCGCCGGCGTACGCGGCGCGTAGTTGGCCGAGGATCTGCGGCTCACCGACGACCATCGAGTCCAGCCCGGCGGCTACCGAGAACAGATGCTCCACACCGGCGGCCGCGTAGTGCACGTAGAGGTGCTCGGACAGTTCGTCGAGCACCATCGCGGACTGGCGCGCCAGCACGTCGGTGATATCGGCGAGGCCACCGTGGAAGGTCGCGACCACCGCATAGATTTCGACCCGGTTACAGGTGGACAGCAGCAGCGCCTCCGCGACGTTCTCGCGCGCGAGCAGCTGGCACAGCACCTTACCGGCGTCCGCGGCCGACACCGCGACTCGTTCCAGCACTTCAACCGGCGCACTGCGATGAGACAGACCGACGACCAGAAGACTCATCGGCTCACCGCGATCGGATCGATCGGCTCGACCACCGGTCCGATCCCATTGCCCCGACGGACCTGGTGAAACGACAGGATCTGCAGCTCCACAGCGAGGTCCACCCGGCGAACCTCGACATCGTCGGGCACCTGCAGCACGACCGGGGCGAAGTTCAGGATGCACCGGACCCCACCAGCCACCAGCAGGTCACACACCCCTTGCGCGGCGGGGACCGGGGTGCATATCACGCCGATGGTCACCTCTCGCTCGGCGCATATCGCCGGGATGCTGTCAACGTGGTCTACCGGCAACCCACCGACGGGGACCCCGATCAGGTCCTCGTCGACGTCGAACAGGGCTGTGACTGGGAAGCCGCGGTCCGGGAAGCCCGGGTAGTTGGCCAGTGCATGACCAAGGTTGCCGATGCCGACCACGGCGATACTGTGGTGCCGGGTGAGCCCCAGGAGCCGCTCGATGTGCTCCACCAGCCGCGCGGTGTCGTAACCCACCCCGCGGGTGCCGTAGGAACCCACATATGACAAGTCCTTGCGCAAAGTCGCAGAGTTCACCCCAGCGGCGCCGGCGAGTACTTCGCTCGACATCGTGGTGACGCCCTGTTCGATCATCGAGGTAAGCACCCGAAGGTAGACGGCGAGGCGGCCGACCGCAGCCTCGGGTACGGAGCGGTACGGCAGGTCTTCGACCCCAGTGCTGTACCTGCCGTGCTCATGCACCGTCACGAGTGCCTTCCTCTCGACCCACTGGCAAACCGGTTCCGGGGCTGGTAGCGCTGTCCTGCCAGGCGTCCACGGTAGCCGCTTGTGAACGCAGGAACAAAGTCGCGATCTTGCTGGCCCGGGACACAGGTCAGGGGCGGCTCGGTCGCGAAGCCGCCCCTGACAGTGCCAGCAGCAGGTAATCGCTGCTGTGGTGCGGGTTAGGAAGCCGGCGGTGACAGCACCTGCCCGATGACGAACACCGTGGCGTTCTTGGTCGGGATGTTGCCGCACAGCACCGGCGCACCATTGATCGTCGGTGCTGCCGCGGTGCCGCCGACCGTGATCTTGGCGCCTTCCAGGCTGTCCACCGTGCCGGCTCGGACCAGACCGGCCGCGTCGTAACGGGTCCCGACCACGTGGTAGGTCAGGATCTTGGCCAGTTTGCTGTTCGGCGTCGCCACATCCGGGGCGGTGGTCAGCTGGTTGAGGGTGCCCGGGTTCTTGGCCTCCAGAGCCTGGAACGCCGAGTCGGACGGGGCGAACACGGTCAGCGCGGGCGCGCTGTTCAGCGTGTCGACCAGGTTGGCCGCGGTCACGGCCTTGGTCAGGGTGGTCAGCAACGGGTTGTGGCTGGCCGCGGTGGCCACCGGGTCGTTGACCATGCCCTGCGCCGAACCCGGACCCTCGGCGGGCACCTGGCTGCAAGCCGGACCGAAGATGTCACTGATTTGGGTGACTCCATTGCCGGTGGGCGCGGTGGCCCCCGGGTTCGGCGCAGCCTGCGCGCTGGACTGCTGTGGCTCACTGGAAGCTTGGCCGCTGGTCGCCGGCCCCTGCGAATTGCTACATGCACCAACCACGGCGGTCAATGCCGCCAGAGCGCCGGCCGCGGCCAGTCGCTGGATCTTCCTCACTCGATCTCCTCATCTGCTGGCGGGCTCGTCTTACGCTCGCCTGCATTACTTTGGCGATCCCGCCAGGGCGATTTCCGCCAGACGGATGACACAATCGAGTGTTCCCGCGGTATGCCAACTGAAACGATTATGCGGACGGTGGATGCGAAATCGTTACGAAACGTAGAACCCGACGACAATGGATGCGAGACATGCGTCAGGGGCGACTCCATCCGGAGCCGCCCCTGACCTGACTAGCTATGCGATTTGCCTAGGAGGCCGGCAGGGACAGCACCTGCCCGATCACGAACACGGTGGCGTTCTTGGTGGGGATGTTGCCGCACAACACCGGAGCGCCGTTGATGGTCGGCGCCGCCGCGGTGCCGTCGATCTTGAGCTTGGCGCCTTCCAGGCTGTCCAGCGTGCCGGCCTGGATCAGGCCTGCCGCGTCGTAGCGGGTGCCGACCACGTGGTAGGTCAGGATCTTGGCCAGTTGACTGTTCGGTGAAGCCACGTCCGGAGCGGTGGTCAGCTGCTTGAGGATGCCGGGGTGCTGGGCCTCCAGAGCCTGAAATGCCGGGTCAGCCGGGGCGAACACGGTCAGCGCCGGAGCGCTGTTCAGCGTGTCGACCAGGTTGGCCGCGGTCACGGCCTTGGTCAGGGTGGTCAGCAACGGGTTGTGGCTGGCCGCGGTGGCCACCGGGTCGTTGACCATGCCCTGCGCCGAACCCGGACCCTCGGTGGGCACCTGGCTGCAAGCCGGACCGAAGATGTCACTGATCTTGGTGACGCCACTGCCAGTGGGCGCGGTCGCCTCGCCGGGCGCGGCCGACTCGCTGGTGGCTGGTGCGGAAGCTTGACTCCCGGTGGCCGGCTGCTGCGAGTTGCTGCATGCGCCGACCA
>JAICSB010000515.1 GCA_025937115.1 Pseudonocardiaceae bacterium
CGATTCGCCGCCAGCAACCCTGCTGGATCGAAGCCTGACAGCCGGCGGAACCGGGCGAGGATCACGGCGATCCGCTGTTCCATCAGCTCATCGAGCTCCAGTTCCACCCCGGCGAATCCGGCGACCACTTCGGCGGTCACGTCGTCGGCAGTCGGGCCCAGCCCACCGCTGGTGACGACCAGCTCGACGCCCTGATCAGCGAGGAACCGCAGCGTCGCAGCCAGATCCACCGGCCGATCCCCGACGCGGAGCAGATGCGCTACCTCGACGCCCAACTCGCCCAGCCGTTGCGCCAACCACGGGCCGTTGCGGTCGGTGATCAAGCCGGTGAGCAGTTCCGTCCCGGTGACCACGATCCCCGCCCGGACATCGGTGTTGTTACTCACGAGACGCACGCTAGCGCGGCAGGCATGCTTGCCGCTGGGAGGCCACGATGAGACTCCGGCGCACCGCTAGCTCAACCTCACCCGATCCGGGCCCGCCGACGCTGATCGGCGTCGATGATCTCACAACTCCGTGGTGGGCGAAGGTCGGCGAGGACATGGCCGGTTCTAGCGCCGGCCGGATGCTGTGCGCCGCACCGGTGGCATTGGGCGTCCTGGTGCGGCTAGCTTGGCAGAGCTCGCCGCGATTGACCTTGCTGGCTGCCGTTGTCCAGCTGGTCTCGGGGTGTGCAACGGCGTTCGGGTTGTTGGCGACGGCGAACGTGTTCACCCAGCTGCTGGAACAGGGCCCGACTCCGCAGCGGGTGCTGGCGGCGCTGCCGGCGCTGATGCTAGTGATGGTCTCCTACGCGGCTCGGGGACTGCTGGCCGCGGCGGTCGGTGCCGTGCAGGCGGTGCTGGCTCCGCTGGTGGAGCTGCGCGCTCAGGACGAACTGCACGCGGCGGTGGTCGGTGCGGACTTGGTCGCTTTCGATGACGCGGATTTCGTGGAACTGGTTCGCCGGACGTCCGGACGGGGGATTGCCAGCGTCCGCCAGGGGGTGAGCGACGCCGGAAACCTGCTCAGCTCGGTGATCTCGCTCGCCGCCGCGATCGTCACCGCCGGCCTGCTCAACCCCCTGCTGGCGCCGGTGGTGCTACTGGCCGCAGCGCCCAACGGCTGGGCCAGCATGCGGTCCGCGATGCTGTCCTACGAGTGGTTCGTGCGGATGGTCTCGTACACGCGCCGGCTCGGGATCACCGGCAACATGATCACCAGTCGGCGTGCGGCAGCCGAGGTCCGTGCCTTCACCACCCAGGACACCCTCCTGGGCGAGCACCGTCGCATCGGATCCCAGGTCACCGCAGAGGCTGTCGGGGTCGAGCACCGCAAGACCGCGATCCGGCTGGTCGGGCGCAGCCTGGCTGGGATCGGCACAGCGCTGGCCTACGGGGTGCTCGGCGCGCTGCTCTACACCGGGGAGATGCCGCTGGCCCTGGCCGGGGCGGCGGCGGTCGCGATGCGCACCGCGAGCACGGCGGTGTCCACCACGGTGTTCTCGGCCAACCGGCTCTTCGAGCACAGCTTCTACCTCGACATGCTGACAAGCTGTCTGACCCAAGCCCGCGGCTACCACCGACCCGCGGCCGTGCTGCGGCTGCCGCGCGATCCACAGCTCATCGAGTTGCGCGAGGTGTCCTTCAGCTACCCCGGCAAGGACGAGCCAGCCCTGCATCGGATCAATTTGACGATCAGTCGCGGCCAGGTCGTCGCGCTGGTGGGAGAGAACGGCTCGGGTAAGTCCACCCTGGCCAAGGTGATCACCGGTCTCTACCTGCCCGATGAGGGACAGGTGAGCTGGGACGGCGTGGACATCGCCAAGGTCGACCAGCGTGAGCTGCACTCTGAAGTCGCCGTCGTCCTGCAGAACCCCGTCGAGTGGCCGATGACCGCCGAGAACAACGTCCGTATCGGCCGGTTGGAACGTCCCGATCCGGACGGCAGCGTGCTGGCCGCCGCCGCGCTCGACTCCGGCACCGACGCCGTCGTCGCCGACCTTCCGAGCGGCTGGGACAGCGTGCTGTCCCGAGAATTCCAGAACGGCTGCGACCTCTCCGGCGGCCAGTGGCAACGGATCAGCGTGGCGCGTGGTCTGTACCGGGATGCTCCCGTGCTCGTCGCCGATGAGCCCACCGCCGCGATGGACGTCCGTGCCGAGCATGCGGTGTTCCAATCCCTTCAGTCGCTGCGGCGGACCGGTGCCGCAGCGGGCAACGGTTCCGCGGCTCATCGGACCACAGTGCTGATCACCCACCGGCTGGCCAATGTCCGCCACGCCGACCAGATCGTCGTCTTGGACCACGGCCGCATCACCGAGCAGGGCACCCACCAGGAACTGATGGCCCGCGGCGGCGGGTACGCCGAGCTGTTCACCCTGCAAGCCCGGGCCTACCTCGACGGTACTGACGAATCTAGCCAGCTCCGCCGCCCCGGATGAGCGCCCTCCGCGACGTCACCGGCCCGTGCAACGCTGGCTAGTCGTGCGATGGAGGTCAGCCAGGCCCGGGCCAGCGCGATGGAGCGCGGCGATGTGGACAGCCTTACGGTGGCGAGCGTGCACCTCGGGTTTCGCGTGCAGGGAGGCTAACCCTCGCGCGTGGCCATCGACCTGTGCCAGCCGCAGCTGTGTTAGCGGTGCCGCTGGCGGGAGACGAGCGCACCGAGTCCGGCGAGCACGGCGATCGCCAGACCGATCCACAACGCCACCGGGAGCAGCGCCCCCCCTTGGCCGAAACCGGCCGTCGAGTTCCGGGACGCGGCATTCACCCCGGCACCTGGCGGAGCGGCACCGGCACCGGGAGCCCCGTCCGGGCCGGCGGTATCCGCTGGGGGAGCCTCGTCCACCAGTTGACCGACTGGGTGACCGGGAGCAAGCGCGAATCCGTAGTTGAGCAGTCTGGCCGCCTGTTCCGACATCGACACCGGCCGCTGCTCGCCGCGCATCAGCACCACGATCAGGCGCCGGTCGCCGCGCTGCGCGGCGTCGAGCTGGGTGTGCCGGGCGTCGTCGGTGAACCCGGTCTTGC
>JAICSB010000501.1 GCA_025937115.1 Pseudonocardiaceae bacterium
ACCAAGCCCGGCGACAGCGCAAGCTCCCCCGACCACCGCCACACCCCGGAGACTTGATGCAATCGACCGGCTTCCAGCTCGCCGTCGACCAGCTGCCGCAGGTACAGCGCATTTCCCTGGGTCACCGACCACAGCCGGCGGCCTGCGGCGCTATCCAGCGGGCCGTCCAGCCTGGCCTCCACCAGCCTGGCGGTTTCGTCCTGGGACAGCGGTTGCAGCTCCAGTCGAGTCAGATGCCCGTCCTTCCACAACGCCGTCACCGCATCCGGTGGCGTCTCGCCGGTTCGCAGCGTCAGGACCACCGACGCCGCCCGGCGCAGCACCAACTGGTGCACCAGCGTCGCGGATAGTTCGTCCAACAGATGCGCATCGTCGACTCCGACGATCACGCCCGTCCGCCCCGCACCGGCCAGCAACGCAGCACTGGCCTGGCGCAGCAACCGAGCCGGATCCGGACCGACCACACCCAGCGTTGCGGCGAACGCGCCCAGCGGCAACGCTCGCGCCGAGGCTGTCGCCGCCGCCCACCGGGTACGCGCGCCTCGCTGCTGAGCTACCGCCAGCGCCTCCCGAGCCAGCCGGGTCTTGCCCACTCCGGCCGCTCCAGCCAAAACCACCCCGAGCGGCCCATCCCGACGCTGGAGCAGCCCGCCGATCAGACTCAGCTCCTCGGCCCGTCCGGTCAGCGGCCAGGTAGCGGCCACATCCCAAGGATAAGGACGACCACCGTCAGCTGGAAGGGCTAGCGGTCAGCCGCCGAAGGTCTGCGTCCAATAAAGCTTGCCAGAATCACTCCGAGCCACCGCCAAGCCAGTCTCTCTGAACGCGCAATTGCGTATGGTGGCGCGGTGTCCCGGACAGCAGCCCCCGTGGCGGTATGCGTCGTGAACTCGACGCCACCGACGTTTCCAGCGGCTTAGCTGTCGGTGACGTCGAGTTCGCGACACACTAGGTTCACAAGCTGGCGCGCTGGTGCGCCGCTACCAGGGCAGAGTGAGGCGGGAACGTGCACAGTTGCACAGACAGACCTCAGATTTGGCGATCATGAGGTGACAGCGCACCCCGCGGCGTCGAGAAGGGCCGAGTTTTTACCTGCGGCTAACCAAGCTCATGCCGAGCGGTAACCAGCTGCTTCGTAGTGTCTGTGTTATGACCCAGCACCTCACCCCCCCGGCTGGCCGCGAGGACAACGGCTTCCCCCGGCCGCGGACCGCAGGCAGTAGCGCTCTGACCGCCGAGCCCGTCGGTGACCTCGGTGTGCGGCCCGGGGAGTCGAACCCGGCGCGCATGCTGGCTGGAGTGCTGCTACTGACAGTAGCGATGGTGCTTATGGCGCTAGCGTTAGCGTGGTGGCTGGTCTGATCTTGTCAGGTGGCTAGCGGCGAGGCGGCCCCTTCGGCCCGGGTGGTGCCGGTGCGGCCGCGACCAACCGCAGCCAGCGGCGCGGCGACGTCCTCCAGGGATCGCCCTTCGGCCGCCACCCCGAAGACCACTGCGACGAGTCCACCGATAATCATCACCGCAGCGCCGAGTAGGTAACCGAGGAACAGCCGGAACGGCTGGCTGCCGTCGCCGATGAGCGCGCCGTAAATCACCGGACCGAGCGCGCCGAAGCATTGCGCGATCGCGAAGAACACCGCGATCGCCTTGGCCCGCACCTCGAGCGGAAAGATCTCGCTGACCGTCAGATACGCGGCGCTGGCACCGGGCGAGGCAAAGAAGAAGATCACGCACCAGGCGATCGTCTGGGTCATGGCGGTGAGCAATCCAGCATTGAACAGCAATGCGCTGACCGCGAGAAGGATGCCGGACGTGATGTACGTGCCGGCAATCATGGTCTTGCGTCCGATCGTGTCGAAGAAGCGCCCGATGGTGAGCGGGCCAGCGAGGTTGCCGACCGCGAACGCGATGAGAAATAGCGGTACCGACGTCGAGGAGACCCCGTAGAACTTGCCGAGCACCAGGGCGGAGGTGAAGAAGATCGCGTTGTACAGGAACGACTGGCTGATCATCAGCGAGGCGCCGAGCACAGCCCGGCTCGGGTACTCGCGAAACAGCACCCGGGTCAACGCGAGATAACCGATCTGATCGGTCGGCTGCAAGTCGATCGCCTTGCTCTGCTCGACTGGCGGCAGGGTCTTGCCGGACAGTTCCACCTCGTGCTCGATGTAGGAGATGGACTTCTCGGCAGCCTGCTCACGGCCGTTCATGACCTGCCACCGGGGGCTTTCCGGCAAGTTGCGCCGGACCACGAGGATCACCAGACCCAGCACCGGCCCGATGAGGAAGCCGATTCGCCAGCCGACGCTGGGCGTCAACACGTTCAGCAGGACGAAGGTGCCTAACGTGCCGAGGAGAGCGCCTGCCCAATATGTGCCGTTGACGGCGATATCGACCCGTCCGCGATAGCGGGCCGGGATCAGCTCGTCGATCGCCGAGTTGATCGCCGCATACTCCCCGCCGATTCCGGTACCGGCGACGAAGCGGGTCACGTACAGAAAAGCGATCCAGCCGATGCCGCTGCCTAAGGTCAGCGCGGTCAGACCGCTGCCCACCAGATAGACACCCAACGTGATCATGAAGAGGTTGCGGCGCCCCAGCTTGTCCGACATCCGGCCAAATACCAGCGCGCCGACGACTTCGCCGATCAAATACACCGTCGCGATCAGCCCGACCTCGGTCGAGGACAGGTTCAGCGTTTCCGGCTGGTTGAGCTCCGATCCCACGGCTGTCGCGACGGTGATCTCAAGGCCGTCGAGGATCCAGGCCACACCGAGCGCGACCACCATTCGGGTGTGAAACGACGACCAGGGCAACCGGTCGATCCGGGCGGGGATCAGGCTGCGCACCACACCAGGGTTAGCGTGGCTTGCGGTGGTCATCGTGCCTCCCGGCCGGAACGGGTAAACCGGAATACCCTGACGCCACGCGGATCAATCGCAGCGGCGCAGTGGTAGCGCAGCGGAGTCGGTCCAAGGCACAGCGCCACCTCTCGGTGAACATCCTTGCCGGTGCGACACGCGCGGGGAATGCTTGATCTCAACAGGATATGTATGTGGCACGCAGTGAGGGGGGCTCG
>JAICSB010000471.1 GCA_025937115.1 Pseudonocardiaceae bacterium
CCTGCTGGTTTGCCGGACCACCGGCGAGGCGTTGCTGATCGACGCGGCCAATGAGGCCGAGCGGCTGATGGACCTGCTAGGCCATGGCCCCGACCGGCCCGAACTGCGCACGATTGTCACCACCCACCGGCACAGCGACCATTGGCAGGCCCTCGGTGCGGTTGCCGGCGCAACCGGAGCGCAGACCGTCGCCCATCCAGTCGATGCACCGCAGCTGCCGGTGCCCCCAGACCGCCTGGTGGATCACGGCGACACGGTCGCTGTCGGCCAGGTAGTGCTCGACGTGATCCACCTGCGTGGCCACACCCTCGGCTCGATCGCTCTGCTGCACCGGGACACCGACGGCACCCCGCACCTATTCACCGGTGATTCGCTGTTCCCCGGCGGTCCCGGACGGACAACCAATCCCACTGACTTCAACAGCCTGATGGATGACCTCCAGGCGCGGGTGTTCGACGAGCTTACCGACGAGACGTGGTTCTACCCAGGTCACGGCAAGGACTCCACCTTGGGCGCCGAACGCCCGCACCTAGCGGAGTGGCGGGCGAGGGGCTGGTGACCTAACCGGTTTGGAAATCCCCGCTCCTCATCATGGCTCAGTCTTCGCCGGCGGCTTGGTCGTCGCGGACGGCTCCGTCTTCGCCGGTGGCGTAGTCGTCGCCGGTGGCTTTGTCGTCGCCGGGGACTTGGCGATAACAAGATTGACCGTGCTGCCAGACCGAACCTTGACACCCACCCCCGGATTTGTTCGCAACACCGTCCCGGACGGCTGCTCGGACTCCTCCTCGATGACCGACCCGATCCTCAACCCGTTGTTCACCAGCACGCGCTCGGCGGCCGCCTTTTTCACGCCGACCACATTGGGTACGGCAACCTGGCGAGACTTGGCCACAACAAGATCGACGGTGCTGTTGGGCCACACTGCGGTACCCGCCCTCGGATCCGTTCGCAATACCGTCCCGGACGGTTGGTTGGACTCCTCCTCGACAACAGAACCCACCCTGAGCCTGTCCTGCGCCAGTACCCGTCCCGCTCGGTACTGGTCGGAACCGACCACATCGGGAACCTGCCGTAGTGCCGGGCCGGGAGGCGGCTCCACAACCGGAGGGGGCACTACGACAACCGGCGGCGGCACCACAACGGGAGGAGGCACCACAACTGGTGCCGGCGCCACAACGGGAGCCGGCACCCGAGCCGCGGGCGGCCCGACAACGGGAGCGGGCTGCTGCGCTGCGGGGTTCTCAGGAGCCGCCTGGGGCTCTGGAGCCGCAGACGTCTGCACGGCTGGTGACGGCGTGACGGCAGGCGCTGGACTCGCGAGCGTAAGGCTCACCCCGCCCCCTTGGTCAAGGCTCTGTCCCGCGGACGGATCGGTCCGCAGCACGGTCCCTGCCTCCTGGCCGGCAACCTGATCGTAGGTCGCGCGCACTTTCAGTCCCATACCGTTGAGGAGGGCTTCGGCCTTGACCTGTGACATGCCGACCAAGTTGGGAACCGCAACCTGCGGCTGGCGCGCAGCGGCCCACCAGAGCAGGAGCACAACGAGGAGCGTCGCTACCAAACCGGCGGCCGCCAGCTTGATGCCACCAGAACTGCCGCTCCCACCGTCGCTCAACCGCAGCGATTTCTGCCACTGTGCGGTGGTTGACTGTCGCTCGGTCGTGACTGCCCCGTCAACCATCGTCATCGCTGCTCCCCAGTTACCGTCTAGATCTCTCCGGATAACGGCCGCGGGACTGGCAGATGCGATCTCTGAGGTCCCCCCAAGTCGCGGTCGATACTTCGTTAATCGGAACTGGAGACGCCTTTAACACGGTATAGACCTGCCATCACCCGAATGGCCTAACCGCGCGAAATCCCGGAGACGACGCCCTCGTCGTGCAGCCGCCCGATCTCGGCACCGGACAAGCCGAGGACCCCGGCGAGGATCTCATCGGTGTGCTGGCCGAGCTGGGGCGCAGGCGCCGCCGGTACCCGTTTCACCGCGGAGAAGTCGAGCGGTGAGCCGGGCATCAGGTAGCTGCCGATGCCGGGCTGATCGACTTCGGCGAACATCGGGTTGCCGGTAGAGCAGCGCGGATCGGTGCTGACCATCTCAGCGAAGGTCTGGTACGGGCCCCAGCACACATCGTGCGCGTTGAAGACCTCGCCGACCTCGGACAGCGTGCGGCTGCTGACCCACGGCTCGATGAGCGCGCCGATCACGTGGCGAGCAGCAAACCGGTCACCCTCCTTGCCCAAGTCCACCCCGAGCAGTTCTTCGACGTGGGCGCAGGACTCACCGATCCCGACTGCGGCCACCAAGCTGCGCCACTGCCGCGGGGTCAGGCCGACCACCATCACCCGTTTGCCGTCCTTGGTGGCGAAGTCGCGGCCGAATGCCCCGTACAGGTCGTTGCCGTGCCGAGGCCGCTCGCTGTTGTTGATCTGTACTTCGGCGATGTTGCCGAGGTGTCCGGCCATGGCGAACGCCACATCGGCCAGTGCGAGCCGGACGAACTGGCCGGTGCCGTCGATCCGCCGCTTGCGCTCGGCGGCCAGCAGCCCGGTCGCGGCCAGCGTGCCGGTGATCGCGTCCCAGGCCGGCAACAGATGGTTGACTGGCATGGACAGCATGCTGGGGCCGGTGGTCCACGGAAAACCAGTGGCTGGATTGACGGTGTAGTCGACCGCGGACGAGCCGTCCGGGTTGCCGACGATATTGACCATGATCAGATCAGGCCGCCGGACGGTGAGCTCGGTGAAGTCCAACCAGCCCACGGCGGGGAAACTGGTCAGGAACAACCCCGCGTCGTCGCCGGGCGCGGTGATCAGATCAGTGAGCAGCTCCTTGCCTTGCGGCGATCGCAGGTCGACCGCGATGGAGCGCTTGCCCTTGTTCAGGCCCGCCCAGAACAAGCTCCTGCCATCAGTGGTGACGGGCCAGCGGTTGACGTCCAGCCCTCCGCCGATCGGGTCGAATCGGATCACGTCCGCGCCGAGCTGGGCTAGGGTCATACCGCCGAGCGGTGCCGCCACGAAGGCCGAGCCCTCCACCACCCGCATCCCCGTCAGGATCCCGGTCATCTCTCACCCCGTTTATCGTGCGAGTGCAACAAATCTCCAATCCAGCACCGGCTTCTCGGCTGCGGCCCGATCGCCGGCGTCCTGCCCGGGGCAACCGTGCACCAGTGCTCGCAGATCGATCAGTTGGTAACCATCGCGCTGGTGGACGCCGTCAACGTGCAGCTCGGTCCGCAGTACATCACCTTCGAAGACCGGGCCGGTGTGGTCGCAGCTGCGCC
>JAICSB010000788.1 GCA_025937115.1 Pseudonocardiaceae bacterium
GGGTTCTGGGCGAAGGTGATCAGGGTCGAGGACTGCAGGATCGCCAGGCCGATGGTGAGGTAGCGGGTGTACTGGGTCATCTTGGTCTGACCCTGCTGACCCTCCTTCTTGAGGGCCTCGAACCGCGGGATCACCACCGTCAGGAGCTGCACGATGATGCTCGCCGTGATGTAGGGCATGATGCCGAGCGCGAAGATCGACAGCTGGAGCAGTGCGCCACCGCTGAACAGGTTGGCCAGGCCCAGCACCCCCGAGGTCTGGTCGGCGTTCTTCAGGCACTGCTGAACCGACTTGTAGCTCACGCCCGGCGTCGGCACGACGCTGCCGAGGCGGAAGACGACGATGATGGCGAGGGTGAAGAGCAGCTTCCTGCGCAGGTCCGGCGTCTTGAACGCACGGGTGAAGGCGGTGAGCACAGGTCCTCCTGGTGGCGCGGGGGCTCCCGCGGGAACGGTCAGGCAATCCTAGGAACGATAACGCGTGGACCTGCCACGAGCGTGCCCTGGGGCGTCAAACGGGTATGCCGCGGGCTCACCACTGTGGCGAGCCCGCGGCATACCGTCGTGCTTGGGTCGTGCGTGGGCTGCGGTCAGGCGGAGGTGACCGAGCCGCCGGCGGCCTCGATCTTCTCCTTGGCCGCGGTCGAGAACCTGTCGGCGGTCACGTTGACCTTGACGGAGATCTCGCCGGTGCCGAGCACCTTGACCGGCTGGCCGGCGCGGACCGCACCCTTGTCCACGAGGTCGGCGACCGTGACGTCGCCCCCTTCGGGGAACAGGGCGCCGAGGCGCTCCAGGTTCACGACCTGGTACTCGACCCGGAACGGGTTCTTGAACCCGCGCAGCTTCGGGAGGCGCATGTGCAGCGGCATCGAGCCACCTTCGAAGCGATCGGGAACCTGGTAGCGGGCCTTGGTGCCCTTGGTGCCGCGGCCGGCGGTCTTGCCCTTGGAGCCCTCACCGCGACCGACGCGGGTCCGCGCGGTCTTGGCACCGGGAGCCGGGCGCAGGTGGTGCACCTTGAGGGCCGAACCCGCGGGTGCGGCGGCCTCGGCAGCCTTCTTGGCAGTGTCCTTTGCAGGCATGGTCAGTCAACCTCCTCGACGGCGACGAGGTGCGTCACCGTCTTGACCATCCCGCGGATCTCGGGACGGTCCTCCTTGACGACGACGTCGCCAATGCGCTTCAGACCGAGGCTGCGCAGCGTCTCACGCTGGTTCTGCTTGCCACCGATCTCGGAACGGGTCTGGGTCACCTTGAGGCGCGCCATCACGCACCAGCCTTCGCGGCCTCGCGGGCAGCCTCACGACCGGCGGCCTGGGCGCGCAGCATGGCGGCCGGCGCGACCTGGTCGACGGGGAGCCCGCGACGCGCGGCAACGGCCTCGGGACGCTCGAGCGCCTTGAGGGCCTGGACCGTCGCGTGGACGATGTTGATCGGGTTGGAGGACCCGAGCGACTTGCTCAGCACGTCGTGGATGCCGGCGCACTCGAGCACGGCACGCACCGGGCCACCGGCGATGA
>JAICSB010000346.1 GCA_025937115.1 Pseudonocardiaceae bacterium
ACCTGTCGAAGGCGATGGCCTACAAGGCGGCTTGTGCCGGGCTCGATCTCGGCGGTGGCAAGGCCGTCATCATCGGTGACCCGCGGACGGACAAGAGCGAGGCACTGTTGCGCGCTTACGGGCGCTTCGTGCAGTCGCTGGGCGGCCGCTACATCACCGCATGCGACGTCGGTACCTACGTCGAGGACATGGACGTCGTCGCCAGGGAGTCCGAGTTCGTCACCGGGCGATCGTTGTCCCATGGTGGCGCCGGTGACTCCTCGATCCTGACCGCCTTCGGCGTCTTTCAGGGCATGCGCGCGGCCGCCCAACACGTCTGGGGAACGCCCGCTTTGTCCGGACGTCGGGTGGGCGTGGCTGGGGTCGGCAAGGTCGGCAGACTTCTCGTTGACCACCTGCTCGCCGACGGCGCGTCGGTGATCGTGGCCGACGTGAGTCAACGGGCAATCGAACACGTGTGTACGGCGCATTCCGAAGTGATCGTGGCACCTGATACCGAAGCTCTGGTGCACGAGCCGATCGACATGTACGCGCCATGCGCGCTCGGCTCGGCGCTGGACGTTCCCACAGTCACCGCGCTGCGCGCCAAGGTGGTGTGCGGTGGCGCGAACAATCAGCTGGAACACCCTGGCATCGAGAAGCTTCTCGACGAGCGGGGTATCCTCTACGCGCCCGACTACGTGGTCAACTCCGGTGGCGTCATTCAGGTCGCCGACGAAATCGAGGGCTTCGATTTCCAACGGGCCAAAGCCCGGGTCGCCAAGGTCTTCGACACCACTCGGGAGATCTTCGAACTGGCCGAGCGCGACGGTGTGCCACCCGCGGTCGCCGCCGACCACCTCGCCGAGCGACGGATCGCCGACGTGGGCCGCCTACGCAAGATCCTCGTCGACGGCCGCCCAGCCCGCCGGAGATAGCCTCGCGCTAGCCCGATCAGATGGCCACGCGTTGGTCGGGATGATCGAGTCACGCCCATTGCTGGGTGTTCGTCACCGTCACGCCGAGCCGGGTATAGGTCGGCCGGCCGTGTCTGACCCACCAAGCGTGTGCCTGCTCGATCTCCTCCCACAGCCGCCGTGGACCGTGCTGGCGGACTGAGTAGGCCGCACTCCCGGGACGAACGTCGACGGTGGCCCAAGACCTGGTGGCTGGGTCATGGACGCGGACGGATCACCTCGTAAACCCACAAGCTGGTCGTGGTGTCCCGGGCGTCGCCGGTCTCCTCGTCATCGAGCGGGCAAGCGATGTCCTGCTGAGCCCGCAGGCGCATAAAGGCCAGATTGCTCAAAAGGGTGCCTGATGCTGTGCCGTCGTCGTTCACGACCAGGCGGGCCATCACACCGTTGTGATAGTCCGGTCCCCAGGGGGCCACGATGATTCCGCTGGGATTGGTCTGGGCGACCCAGGCATAGGGCAGTTCGCCGGGTCGTACGGATGCGGTGGCAACGATCCGGTCATACGGTGCGCCTGCCCGGTAGCCGGCCGCACCGTCCCCGATGATCACGGTGGGTGTGTAGCCGACCGCAGTCAGGTTGGCGCTGGCTTGCTGGGCGACCGTGGCGTCGATTTCGATGGTGGTCACGGCATCGCCGCCGAGCCGGGCGGCCAGCAGGGCAGCGTTGTAGCCGGTGCCGGTGCCGATCTCCAGCACTCGGTGGCCATCCTGCACGTCGAGGTTCGCGAGCATGTCCAGCACGAGGGAAGGCTGGGAAGCCGAGCTCGTGGGATGGTCGCCAGTGGTGTCCGGCCACGCGGTGGCGCCGTTGTCAAACTGGGTCATGATCGCCGTGTCGGAGTAGACCACCTGCCTCCACCGCAGCGAATCAGTGTTCCGGTCGAGTGGCTGCGGCTCGTTGCGGTTGTCGTACACCCAGATCTGGGCTGGAATGAACCTCGCTCGGTCCACCGCGCCGATCATCTTTGACCATGCGGTCGGGATCTTGCCGGCCAGCTCGACCGCCAGATGCTCAGTCGTCGTCATCGACGTGGTTATCGTTGTCGTCGTCTTCCAGATGTCCGGCGTGTTTGCCCTCGCCGTAGTCGTGGGGTTTCTCCCATTTGGACGGGTTCGGCTTACTCAGCTGTCCGTCCCCGCTGGTGTCTCGCTTGCCCATGTCGATCACCACCCACGCTGGGTACGGGTGCTGCCGCTGTGTCCCACCATCGCACAGCAGGGCGCACAGGGAGGTCATCGAGCGGCACAGTCGGAGTGGGCAGCTGACCGAGTAGCTCGCGGCGAACCTGGTGCCACACGATGCAGGGGAAGGGTGGTCGACGCCAGATCCAGCGTCGGCAGGTACGGCATCGACCCGTTGAGGTGGGCTGGTGGCGGCTCAGGATATGCCGCAGGGCGGGCGATCGCGCCCCGGATGGTGACCTGCTTGCTGCAGCTCGCCGAGGGTGTCTGACACCGAGCGGATCAGCTTACGGGCGTGGACGTGATCGGCCAGCCAAGCTACGGTCCGTGCCGATAGTTGCAGCGTCTCGTCCATCCTGGCCATCGAAGCGGTTGATGCGACCGGATCGATCCTGCGCTGGGCGGTCAGAATTGTCGGCATCAGTGGCTGTCCTCGCTGGAGATCCGCTCAGCGCGGATCCGGCGTACCAGGGCATCGACGAGCCCGTCGTTGGCCGCGTTGTCACCCCGGTCGGCGTTGGCCAGGAAGTAATCGTGCAGCGCCTTGGCGGCAGTGTCTGCGCTGATCAACGGGGCGCTAGGCACCGGGGTATGAAATGGATCTCGTTTCTCGGGTAGGGATACCGATGCAGCCTGGCTCCACGTCTGTCGTGGAAGACGACGGCCCCGCCCGGTTTCGGGGCCACAGGCGGGGCCGTCGCCGTTCATCGACGCCCCTGGCGAAGCCGACGAAGCGACGCGAACGCCAAGAGGCGAGTCTCGCCAGGGACTACGACGGCTGCTGAGGCATGGGCCAATTGAATCAGCGGCCGAGGAGCTGAGGCAGGGCTAAAGAAGGCGACAGCAGGGCAGAGGCAGGGGCCTTGCGCAGGCTGGTAGGCGGCGACGAGAAACCGTGGCACGCAGCGCTCACTCTGGAGGGTAGCGGCTGGGAAGGCGATCTCGACGAGATGCGCACCAGCCGAATCGCCGATCTGTGATCGTCGTCGATACCTCGGCGTGGATCGAACATCTTCGTGCGACGGGCAGCTCTGCCCACCTCACGCTGAGGAGCTTGCTGAGCGCGCAGGCCGATATTGCGGTCACTGAAATTGTGATCATGGAGCTGCTCGCCGGCGCCCGATCCGACGAGCACGCAGTCCGGCTGCGATCGACCCTGCTGGGATTCTCGGTACTGCCGCTGCGCGGTCTCGCAGACTATGAGGCGGCCGCGCAGCTGTACCACTGCTGCCGGCTCGCCGGACGGACGGTACGCAAGATGACGGACTGCCTCATCGCCGTCTCCGCGATCTCGGCTGACGCGACGCTGCTGCACCATGACGCGGATTTCGACACGTTGGCCGCACACACGCCGCTTCAGCTACATCCGCTCCTGGAGACTTCCTAGCCTGTCGGTGCAGCGGTCCATGATGGTCAGTGTGGACGTACTCGACCTGTTCTCCCCCGCCACCCGCGGCTGGTTCGCGGGCGCTTTCGCCGCGCCTACCCCGGCCCAGGAAGGTGCATGGCGGGCAGCAGCGGCGGGTGAGCACGCGCTGGTCGTCGCGCCAACCGGGTCGGGCAAAACCCTCGCCGCATTCCTCTGGGCGCTGGACCGGCTGGCCGTCGCCGGGCCGCCAGCCGAGCCGATGCGGCGTTGCCGGGTGCTCTACATCTCCCCGCTGAAGGCCCTGGCGGTGGACGTCGAGCGCAACCTACGTTCGCCGCTGGCCGGAATCCGGCAGGCCGCGCACCGGTTGGGCTTGCCGACACCAGACATCCGGGTGGGTATGCGGACCGGCGATACCCCGGCCGACCAGCGCCGCGCCTTCGCTCGTACCCCGACCGACGTACTGGTCACCACCCCTGAGTCGCTATTCCTGCTGTTGACGTCGGCAGCCAGGGAATCGCTGCGCGGAATCCACACCGTGATCGTCGATGAAGTGCACGCCGTCGCCGCTACCAAGCGCGGCGCGCACCTTGCGCTGTCCTTGGAACGGTTGGACGTCCTGCTGGACAAACCCGCCCAGCGGATCGGCCTGTCCGCCACGGTACGTCCGGTCGAGGAGGTCAGCGCCTTCCTCGCCGGCAGTCGACCAGTGCATGTAGTGCAGCCAGCATCGGCCAAGACGATCGAGGTCACCGTGCAGGTACCGGTGGCGGACATGTCTGCACTGGGCGAGCTGGTAGAGGGGGCCGACGGGCCGACGGAGCACCGGGCCTC
>JAICSB010000140.1 GCA_025937115.1 Pseudonocardiaceae bacterium
CTGGTGGGGCAACCGCACCCTGCACTACGAATTCGCCTGACCCTTGCCCCAACCAACTGCGCGGAAATCCGCGTTAGTTGACGGCACCAGGGTGGCTGACGCACTGGCCGCGGTCGGCGGCGCGCTGCCCGGCACCGACCTGATGGGTCTCAACATCGCCCGGCGGTTGTCCGACGGAGAGCAACTGCTGGTCGGTGTAGTGCCACCGCCGGGACAGCCGGTTGATAGCCCGGCATCAGGTACTGCCAGCCGGTCCGGGCCGATCGATCTGAACGCGGCGACTCTTGAGCAGCTTGACGGGCTACCCGGCGTTGGCACGGTCACTGCCCAGCGGATCGTGGATTGGCGTACCGCGCACGGTCGCTTCACGTCGGTGGATCAGCTCCGCGAGGTGAGCGGAATCGGACAGGCGCGGCTGAATCAGCTTAAGAAGCTGGTGCGGGTGTGACCGCGGACCCGCTTGCCCCTGCACCAGCGCGCCACGACCTGCGCCTGGTGCCGGCCGCCCTGATCAGCTGGGCCGTGGTGCTGTCCGGTCTGTACTTAGGGTCCTTGGCCGCGGCCGCGCTCGGCGCAGCGGGCCTGCTTGTGGCCGCAGCGGCTGCATGGTCCGGCCGTTCGGCAGCGGTTCTCGCGGTGGGCGCAGTGGCCGCCGCTGTGGCACTGGTGGTCGGTACGCAGACCTGGCAGACCGAACATCACCCGCTGCGGTCAGCCGCGCAACACGGTTCGGCGGCGACCCTGGTGGTGCACCTGCGCGACGACCCACGAGCGGTCGCTTCCCCGGGCTACGGCGGCCGGCAACCGCAGGTCCAGCAGGTGGTCATACCCGCGGAACTAGAGGCCGCGGTGGTGGCTGGGCAGCAGTGGCGCACCGGCGGTCGGGTGATTCTGCTGGCACCGGCGCACGGCTGGCTCGGCCTGTTGCCCGGCCAGCGAGTACGGACCACCGGCCTGCTTGCCGCTCCCAACCGATCCGACCTGACGGTGGCCGTACTGCGGGTGCGAGGTGAGCCGGACGTACTGTCGGCTCCGTCCGCGGTCCAACGAGTCGCCGAGCGGCTGCGGTCCGGGCTGCGACTCGCCGCCAAGGTCCTTGATCCGGAGCCGGCCGGCCTTCTCCCTGCGCTGGTAGTGGGCGACACGTCGGCGATGGTGCCCACTGTCGAGGCGGAGTTTCGCGCCGCTGGGCTCACTCATCTCATCGCCGTGTCCGGCACCAACGTAGCGATCGTGTGCGGGGTCGTCCTCGGGCTCGCCCGGCTGGCCGGGCTGGGCTCACGGCCGGCGGTGCTGCTGGCTGCGCTGACCCTGGTCGGGTTTGTGGTGCTGTGCCGCCCGTCGCCGAGCGTGCTGCGCGCCGCCGTGATGGGTGGCGTCATGCTGCTGGCACTGGTGCTCGGCCGTCGCCGCTCAGCTGTTCCAGCGCTGTGCGCTGCTGTCCTTGTCCTGCTCATGGTCGATCCGTCGCTCGGTAACGATCCCGGGTTCGCACTATCCGTGCTGGCCACTGGTGCGTTGGTGCTGCTGGCCCCGGGCTGGTCGGCGGCGCTGCGCCGGCACGGGGTGCCACCGGGGATCGCCGAGGCGCTTGCGGTGCCCGCCGCTGCCCATGTGATCACCGCGCCGGTGGTGGCAGGCCTGTCCGGTCAGGTGAGCCTGGTGGCGATTCTGACTAACTTGTTGGCCACCCCGGCGGTCGCGCCGGCGACGGTATTGGGTGTGCTCGCCGCGGTAGTGGCGGTGCTGTACCCGGGTACCGCTGCTGTCGTGGTGCATCTGGCCGGGCCGGCGGTGAGCTGGCTCGTGGGGGTCGGTCACCAGGGAGCCGAAGTGCCCGACGGGGTGTTGCGGTGGCCCGACGGGGCCTATGGCGCGCTGCTGCTGGCATTGATCGTCGCGGTGGGGCTGCTTTCCATGCGAGCGCACCGGCTGCGAGTTCTTGCGGCGGCCGGGCTGGTGGGCGCCCTGCTTGTGCTGGTGCCGACGAGGTTCGTGTCGCCCGGTTGGCCAGCGCCCGGCTGGGTAATGGTGGCCTGCGACGTCGGCCAAGGTGATGCCGTCGTGCTGGCCACCGCTGAGCCGGGCCGGGCGATCCTGGTCGATACGGGACCCGACCCAGGACCAGTGTCGGCGTGCCTCGACCGCCTCGGCGTCCGGCGCCTCGCCTTGATCGTCCTGAGCCATTTGCACGCCGACCACATCGGCGGCCTGGTCGGCGCACTACGCAACCGGGCGGTCAGCGCCGTCGCGTTGGGCCCCGGGCGAAGCCCCCCGTGGGCGATGGCCGAGGTGCTGCGGACCGCAGCGGTGGCCCGGGTGCCGGTGGTCGCGCTCACCGCTGGGCAGCGGCTGTCCTGGCCCGGTCTGGGTCTCGATGTGCTGGCCCCGCTGCGCGATCCTCCGCCGGTCGGGGATCACCAGGCCGAGGTCGACGGCACCGCGGTGAACAACACCTCGGTTGTGCTGCGGGCGAGCACTCCCGCCGGTCGAGTACTGCTCACCGGAGACGTCGAGCTCGATGCTCAGGCAGACCTGCTGGTTACCCGGACAGATCTACGGGCCGACGTGCTCAAGGTTCCGCATCACGGCTCGCGCTTCAACGCCGAGGAGTTCCTTGCCGCGGTTCGACCGCGAGTAGCGATCGTCAGTGTCGGGGCACACAACAGTTATGGCCATCCCAGCCAGCATGTACTTGACACACTGGCGGAGAAAGGCGCCTCGGTGCTGCGTACCGACTTGGATGGAGATATCGCGGTAGTGGGCAGCCCCCGGCTCCAGGTAGTCTCGCGCGGAAACGCGCTGCGCAGTCCCTAAGCAGTCCGCCCGGGATTACTGTCCCAGCCCGTTCGTGACATGAAAGACATTGCCCACGACACCACCGATCAGTCCGCTACGTTGTGGCTCAGCAGCCTGCGGCGCGGTTTCACCGGGACTGACGGCGCTATAGCTAGCACCATCGGCGCTATGCCTAGGAGCCTTAAGGACGGCGGTAAGATTTCCGGAGCCCGCTGGTTTCGCTGAGCCGGTGACAGCTGTCCGAGTAGGAACGCTGTACCGCGGCGCCGCTCGCACCGGCGCGCGCCGGACAGGGAGATCCTTCAGAGCCGAACTCCACTGTGGGGTTGCGCCTGGCGTTAACGGCGCGGTCTGGCCTGGAGCTGAGAACGAAGCTGAGGATCTTGCCGGGGGTGGCTGCGCCGGCTCCGCGACGTTCGGGCTGGCTGCGGGCTCGGTTATCGACCCCACCTCGTCGTCTCCGGTAAGCAGCGAACTGCCGTGCATAACGGTGGCGGACAGGGTTACCGCAGAGCCAGCGAACAGCGCTCCCAAAGTGCGCGCTGTCGGCCTCCAAGGTATGGGTGAAGCGGGCGAATAGCTGGCGACCATCGGTCGAGCACGCTCCCTTTCTCAGTCCACGGATCAAGCCACAAGGCCCGGCACCTGATGTCGGCGAGACTGTACCCTGCGCTGCCGACGATTGGTGGGATATACCGCGAGATTTGCGAAGAATGCGGCCGTATCAGCGCCGGAGGGCCTCGCGGACGGCCTTGGCGTTCGGCGCCACAGTGGCACGTATTCCTAGGTGGGGTTCGACTGCATCCAAGGTTTTGAGCCCATCGCCGGTGATGAGCAGAACGGTTTCGTCATCGGGATCCAGCTGGCCACATTCGACGAGCTTCTTCGCGCAGGCCACCGTCACCCCGCCGGCGGTCTCCGCGAAGATCCCTTCAGTACGGGCCAGCAGCCGGATACCCTCGACCACCTCTGCGTCGGTGACGTCCTCGATCGCACCGTTGGTACGGCGGACGGCATCCAAGACATATGGGCCGTCGGCGGGCGCACCGATCGCCAGGGAGCGAGCGATGGTGTCCGGCCGGACCGGGACGATCACGTCGCGGCCGGCTTTGAAGGCCGCGGACACCGGCGAACAGCCGGTGGCTTGGGCGCCGAACACCCGGTACGGCGCCGGCTGGACCAGGCCGAGTTCGGTGAGTTCGCGAAACCCCTTGTCTACCTTGGTCAGCTGCGAGCCGGACGCGATCGGCACCACGATCTGGTCGGGCAGCCGCCAGCCGAGCTGCTCGGCGACCTCATAAGCCAGCGTCTTGGAACCCTCGGCGTAGTAGGGCCGAACGTTGACGTTAACGAATGCCCAGTCCTCGTGGTCGGCGGCCAACTCGGTGGCCAACCGGTTGACGTCGTCGTAGGTACCATCCACCGCGATCAGCGCACCGTCGTAGACGGCGGTAGTGAGTACTTTTGCTCGTTCCAGTGAGGAGGGGATGAGCACCACCGATTCCCAGCCGGCCCGAGCAGCCGCGGCGGCTACCGCGTTGGCGAGGTTTCCGGTGGATGGGCAGGCCAGTACCCGGAATCCGAGTTGCCGAGCGGCGGCCAGCGCGACGGCCACAACCCGGTCTTTGAAGGAATGTGTCGGGTTGCCGGTATCGTCTTTGACCCACAGTCGACGGATTCCCAGCGCCTTGGCGAGCCGGTCGGCGCGGATCAGTCGGGTCAGCCCTGGCTGAGTGTTCGGGTGTTCGTCGACGTCGGCTGGCACTGGCAGCATCTTGCGATAACGCCAGATCGACGGAGGACCTGATTCGATATCCGAATGGGTGATGCGCCCGAAGTTGTAAGCAACCTCCAGCGGGCCGAAGCACTCGGCGCAGGCGAACTCTGCCGCCAGTGGTGTGCTGGCGCCACATTCTCGGCACACGAGCTGGCGCGCCGGTCCCAGGTCTAGGGCAGTAGTGGTCATCGTGTCGATTGGTCCAGGGTCGATCGTCGCGGTGTGAATCGTCGCGGTGTCGATCGAGCGTGTGTCGAGCGTGCCAGCCATCGCGAGGTCTCTCCTCATCTCTCCCGCACCTGCGGGTCGGAATTGGCACCGTGATCGTAAGCGACCTCGCGGTATGAAGACATGCGCGCGCTTGCGTCGGTTGCCGGGGCTTCGTCGGGCCGATCCCTCTGCCCCTCTGGATGAGCGGTATTCGGTTGTGCCATCCACCGTACGGCAGTCGGTACCGACCGCGTAGCCGTGTCCACCATGCGGGAGTCGGCGATCGTCGCAGCGCCCGATGCGAGGATGGGCGGCGTGAACTCAGAGCCGGTCCCGTCCATGCCGCTGCACTTGATCCTCGGTGAGGAGGAGCTGCTGGTCGAGCGGGCCGTGCAGGTCGTGATAGACGCCGCGCGGCGGTCCGACCCGCAGGCAGAAGTGTGCCGAATCCGGGCCACCGATCTGGTTCCCGGCGAACTCGACGAGCTGGTCAGCCCGTCGCTGTTCGCGCAAGGGCGGGTGGTGGTACTAGGCGCCGCCCACGAAGTGAGCAAAGACATCGCCGAGGCGGTCTTAGACCATGCGCGGCATCTATCGCAGGCAGCGCAGGGCATCGTGCTGGTCGTCACGCACGCTGGCGCTGGTCGCGGTAAGGCCTTGGCTGATGGGCTGCGCACGGCGGGTGCCGTGGTCCGCGAATGTCCTCGGATCACCCGTTTCGAGGATCGCGCCGGCTTTGTACGCGAGGAGGTCCAGCGGGCCGGTGGGCGGATCAGCGCTGGTGCGGTCACCGCATTACTTGATGCGGTCGGTTCGGACCTGCGGGAACTCGCCTCGGCGGCAGCTCAGTTGACCACCGACAGCGGCGGCTCCGTCGACGAGACCGCGGTACGCCGCTATCACCGGGGCCGTGCCGAGGTCACCGGCTTCTCGGTTGCGGAGAAGGTGATGACCGGAGACCGCGCCGGTGCTCTGGAGACGCTGCGCTGGGCGATGCAGCTGGGCGTGCCGCATGTCCTGGTGGCCGATGCGCTGGCCGATGCCGTGCGCACGGTTGCCCGGGTCAGCGCCTCTGGCCGCGCTGACCCGTATCGGCTTGCCAGCGCGTTGGGTATGCCACCGTGGAAAGTCAAAAAGGCGATGGCCCAGTCCCGCGGCTGGCAGCACGACGGTCTCGCCCAGGCTATGCAGGTGGTCGCGACGGTCAACGCCGATGTCAAGGGAGTCGCCGGGGACGCCGATTATGCACTGGAACGCGCGGTGCTCGCGCTGTGCGCCGCCCGCCGTCGCTGAACGGTGGGTAACCTACCGCCCCGATTGGAGCGGCGAATAGCTGACGGCCGCGCAGTCGGAGCTACAGGTCGTTGACCCGCCCAGCCATCGCTGACTTGCGGTTGGCCGCCTGGTTGCGGTGGATGACGCCCTTGCTGACGGCCTTGTCCAGCTGGCGGCTGGCGGTGCGCAACTCGCCCAGCGCGCGGTCCTTCTCGCCAGCGGCCGCGGCCTCGCGGAACCGGCGGATCGCAGTCTTCAGCGACGACTTGATCGACTTGTTGCGCAGTCGCGCCTTCTCGTTGGTTCGGATCCGCTTGAGCTGCGACTTGATGTTGGCCACGCGGTTACCTTCGATCTCACTTTCGGGAGGGAGTGCCGTCGCGCGGCACGGTGGTCGATCGTAACAGCCGGTACGACCGACTCTAGATGAAACCCTACAAGAAAGCCGGTAGGACATGGAGGATGGAAGTACTGAGCAGCCGTGTCCTGCTCCATCCTCGGGATCGCGAGGGTTCGACGGCGTTCTACCGTGACGTGTTGGGACTCGCCATCCACCGCGAGTTCCCTGGCGGCACAGTGTTCATCCTCGGCGGTGGCTTCCTCGAGGTATCGGGGGAGTCCGGAGCGCGCCCGAGCCCAGCGACCGCGGTGTGGTTGCAAGTCAGAGACCTGGCGGCGACAGCGGACCTGCTTGTCGAGCGAGGGGTCGAGGTGCTGCGCGAGCCGCGTCGGGAGCCGTGGGGTCTGGACGAAATGTGGATCGCAGACCCGGACGGTTTGCGGTTGGTGATCGTCGAGGTACCGGCTGACCACCCGTTGCGCGTCGACAAGCGGCCCACGCATGGGGCTCAATAAACTCGGTAGGGCAGGAACTTCCCATCCAGCACCAGTCGCACTCGATCGCCCTTGGGGTCTTCGCCGCGTTCGATCGACAGCTCGAAGTCGATGGCGCTCATGATGCCGTCACCGAACTCCTCGCGGATCAGTTCGGCCAGGGTGTTGCCATAGACCTGCACAACCTCTCGCAGCCGGTACGCCACCGGTTCGTTGGCGTCGACGTTGTTCGCACCGCGCACCGGCGGCAGCTGCAGGGCGCCAACGACCTCGTCATCCAGGTGCAGCAGGCTTCCCACGGCACGGGCCTGTTCGGCGTCCAGTGGCTGCTGGCCCAGCACGGCACCACCCTTCGGCGTCACGCAGCTGAGAGCGAACAGTCCTGGAGAGCGGCCCGGAGCGCGCTGTTCGCGCCGTGCGACCATGACTCGACTCCCTGCTGCCATTTGAGGACTGCTGAGTGACCACGTTCGCCGACAAGACGTTCACCCCTCCCGAGCTGATCCGCAACTTCTGCGTCATCGCGCACATCGACCACGGCAAGTCCACCCTGGCTGACCGGATGCTGCAGCTCACCGGTGTGCTCACCGACCGCAACTACCGTGCGCAGTACCTCGACCGGATGGACATCGAGCGCGAGCGGGGCATCACGATCAAGGCGCAGAACGTCCGGCTGCCCTGGCGCGTCGACAGTGTGGATCACGTGTTGCACTTGATCGACACTCCCGGCCACGTCGACTTCACCTACGAGGTGTCCCGCGCGTTGGAGGCGTGCGAGGGAGCGGTGCTGCTGGTGGACGCCGCGCAGGGCATCGAGGCGCAGACGTTGGCGAACCTGTACCTGGCGCTGGAGAAGGATCTGCGGATCATTCCGGTGCTCAACAAGATCGACCTCCCCGCGGCCGAGCC